>CAZIBE010000003.1:25509-78641 GCA_964536685.1 uncultured Calditrichaceae bacterium
TTCTAACTCCTTTTTCAGAGCCTGAAGTTTAGTCTGCATTTTATCTCACTTATAAGGAAAAAACAATAAGAGTCATTCTTCTAATCCTGCTTTAAATCTTTGAATCTGTTCTGAAAACTAAAAATGCTAAAAGTTCTATTTACAGTAACTGTTAGAAACGGTCTTAAAATATAATTTAACTTGTTGATAGCCCATTAAAATCTTAAAAAACGTTTTACGTTTTTTAAGCGCCTTTTTAGAGTAAACTTCATCTTTTATTTTATAGGCAGACTCTTCTTTTCTTAAAAAGAAGGCATAGAAGAAATTATCGGAACTAAAGTAGATTTCTTTATCAGGATTAAACGGCCAGGGCTATAAAATTATTTCACACTATTCCTGAGAGCATGAGTAAGAGCATGAATATTGTTACAGTAAACGTTTTGTCTTACTTTTTTTCTGAAGAGTAAAGTTATGCGTAAAAGAACAGCGGGAACGTCGGCAGAGGCCATTAAAGAATTTGATTATTAAGTGAATAGTTTTTAAATTTTAGGTTTAAAAAAATATAATGCAATGTTAAACATAGTCACAGCAGAGAGTGATTTAATTAAAAGAAGGACGGTACCATGCTTAAACCACAAAAGAAACTGACCAAGAAAGAAATAAAAGAAGATAAATTTGTTCAGTTTACCATGCAGGCTAAAAACTACATCGAAGATAATGCCCGCATGGTGACCATCGTCAGCGCTGTTATCATCGCCGCTATCGTCATTTTTACAGGTTATTCCTATTTTCATAAACAGGATGTGGAAAAGGCCGAGACGCTTTTTGGGGAAGCGCAAATGGAATACCAAAACCTCAATAATCTTAAAGCCAAAAATTTACTCCATCAATTAGAAGACGGTTACTCCGGGACCGAAGAGGCGGCCAAAGGTTTGTTCCTGCTGGCAAACATCTATTTTAACGAGAACAAAACCGAAGAAGCAGCCAAATACTATCAGGAATTCATAGATTCGTATAGTAAAAGTCCGGTTTTAGTGGCCTCGGGCTTGGCCGGTTACGCCTCCTGCATGGAACGCCTGGGAAAATGGGCAGAAGCTGCCGAGTACTATAAAAAGGCTCAGGAAAAAGCGCCGAATTTTGTAGAAGCTCCCGATTATCTCTATCTGGCCGCTCTCAACTATGCACAGGCCGGCAATAAAGAAGCGGCCAAACAAGCGCTGGAGTATATCACTACCCAGTATAAAGATTCTAACCGAATTGATGATGCTAAAGCGAAATTAATTTTATTGGCGAAAAATTAATATGACTATCTTTGAAGAAGGGCAAAAATATCTGCTTGACGTATATCGCCGATTTCCCATCGATGTGGATAAGGGACGCGGCGTCTATCTTTACGGTAAGGACGGCACGGCCTATCTGGATTTATTAGCTGGTATCGCCGTTAATGCCCTGGGGTACAATCATCCTGCCATTATTAAGGCCGTTAAAAAACAGATGGAACGGAATCTCCATCTCAGTAATTATTTTCTGCAGGACATTCAGGTAGAATTGGCCAGACGACTTATTGAGCTCACGCCATTCAGCAAACTATTCTTCACCAACAGCGGCACGGAAGCGGTCGAAGGAATTTTAAAACTGGTGAAAAAATGGGGACAGGATAAAGATAAATCGGAAATTATCGCTTTTGAAGGAAGTTTCCACGGCCGTAGCCTGGGCTCCCTTTCCATTACCATCCAGCCTAAATATCAAAAGAGTTTTAATCCGCTTTTACCCAATATCCGCGTTGTGCCCTTCAACGATGTAGAAGCCTATGAAAGAACGGTAAATAAACATACGCTGGCTGTTTTTTATGAAGGCATCACCGGCGAGGGCGGTGTAAGGCCCGTTTCGCCAGCCATGTTTGATGCCATGAAGCGCTCGCGCGAGACCTACGGCCATTTATTAGTCGCCGATGAAATTCAAACCGGCGTCGGTAGAACGGGCGTCTTTTATCATTATGAACAAACCGGCGTCGTTCCGGACGCCATAGCCACTGCCAAAGGATTAGGCGGCAGCCTGCCCTTGGGCGCCTTTTTAGTCCAGGAGCATTTGGAAAATGTGCTTGTCCGCGGGGAGCATGGCACTACGTACGGCGGAAATCCGCTGGCCTGCGCAGCCGGATTAGCGGCGGTAAATACCATTTCCGATAAGAAATTCTTATTGGATGTACAGTCCAAAGGCCAATATTTTATGAGTAAACTTGCCAGAATTGCCGAGGAATTTCCAGATGTGGTTACCGATGTGCGCGGTCAGGGACTGATGCTGGGCATGGAAGTAAAATCAAAAGCATATGACATTATGGATGAGGCCATTAATCATGGATTGATTTTTAATGTGGCCGGGGGAACTACCTTGCGCTTTGTGCCACCGTTGATCATCAAAGAAGCGGAATTGGATGAGGGCTATGAGAAGCTGCGTTTGACCCTCCGCCATTTATTCCGCTAAGCATTGAGGAAACTATATTGATCTCCGAATATGCCATATTTGGAACAATAATTCTTACATTGTTTTTGTTGTTCACCATTTCTCTGATTCGGCCAATCATAAAAGGCGTAGCGGCAAAGGAAGGATTATCCGCCGAGGGCAATCAGGCAGTTCTGCATAAAATACAGCTGAACGTTCGTATTATTTTCTTCTTTCTGATTTTCATCCTCCTGGGCAAGGTAATTTTTCTATTGGCCTTTCCATTTGAGATTAACAGTTTTAATTATGTTATCGGCGCTGATTCCGATGCCGTTGTTTTATTTCATTTGCAAATTTTTTTCCTGATCCTTTACGGCAGTATTCTTAGTTTGGTTGTATTACATGATAAGCTTAAGCCGGCATATCGCTACTATTTTTTAAATAAGGTTTTGCTCTTTACATTGATTTTTTCTGCGGCCGAGGTGCTTATTTCATCGATTATATTCATTATACAGCAATATCAGTTTATCTGGTCATCTTATTTTCCCAAAGGAATTCCGGCAAAAATCACTTTAGTGGAAACAGTAATCAAAAGCGGTAATTCGGCCATCTTCAATCTTTTAGGAATAGGCTTGTTTATCGTTTATACGGTGCTGTTTGTTTGGAATATCCGCAGATTCAATCTCTTGCTGCAAAAAATAATTGCCGGACTGGTGCTGTTCGGTTTACTAATCGATAATTTTTTGATTTTAGATACCTGGCGTCTGCTGTTCGGAGCATCTGTTCCATCGGAAAAACTGTTTTCGGTCTTTTTGCCCTCGGGCGGGATGAGTGCTACCATTTGGTTCGCCTTAGTTGTGGTGACTGCTGTGTCGCAAATTTTGACCTTTTTTATTAGTCAATTAAAAGATAAATTTATGGCCGTGCAACTGAACACCCATTATCGATTGCAGTTAAACCGCATTTCCTATTATGGATTTGGCAGTTTACTGCTCTTGTTGCTCTGGCCGAGGATATTGTTTTGGTTCTTTCAATAAGGATGAAATTATGGCTTCAGTAAAGCTGGAGAATGTAAATAAATTTTACGAAAAAAAAGTGCACGCTGTCCGCGATGCCAATTTAAATATTGCCGATAAAGAATTTGTCGTTTTGGTAGGGCCCTCCGGCTGCGGAAAATCCACTTTGCTGCGTATGATTGCCGGTTTGGAGGAAATCAGCAGCGGACATATCTATATTGATAATAAGGTGGTCAATGACGCGCCGCCCAAGGATCGCGATATCGCCATGGTCTTTCAGAATTATGCGCTCTATCCGCACATGACGGTGTACGATAACATGGCCTTCGGTTTAAAATTGCGCAAAATGAATACGGCGGAAATAGAGGGCCGTGTGCGCAATGCCGCCGCTTTGCTGGGGTTGGAAGACTATCTCAAGCGCAAACCCAAAGCGCTCTCCGGCGGTCAGCGTCAGCGTGTGGCCGTGGGCCGGGCAATCGTACGTCAGCCTAAGGTGTTTTTATTTGATGAGCCCTTAAGTAATCTGGACGCCAAACTGCGCGTGCAAATGCGCATAGAAATTAACAAACTGCACCAACGTCTGCAAACCACAATGATTTATGTAACGCATGATCAGGTAGAAGCCATGACCATGGGCGACCGCATTGTTGTGCTCAAGGACGGCGTTATTCAGCAGGCGGATACGCCGTTGCAGATTTATGCCCGTCCGGCCAATCTGTTTGTGGCCGGATTCATTGGCAGCCCGGCCATGAATTTTGTTAAAGGAGAGCTTAAATCCTCCTCGGGCGGCATGCGCTTTCAATCAAAATCTTTTAATTTGAGTTTAAATGGCAAATGGCAAAAACAGTTGCAGCAATATGCAGGACGCACGGTCATTCTAGGCGTCCGGCCGGAAGATTTAGCGCCTGTTGCGGGAGGAAACAACACTATTGCCGCTCAGGTTGAAGTAATTGAACCTATGGGCGCTGAAACTTACACCTATCTGAAAGCAGAAGAGCAGACTTTAACCATGCGTACAACGGCAGCCATTAACGTTACGGTTGGCAGCCGGCTGAAAATCGAATGTAACATGGATAAACTCTATTTTTTTGACGCAGAAAGCGAAGAAGCCCTAAATTAAAATTTAAGCGCTTCTCCTGAAAAGGTGTTTAAAAACGTTAAATTTTCAAAATTTTTATATATTTTAGTCTAAGATTTAAATCGTGTGTTATGAATAAGTTGAAATATATTATGAAACCGTTTCTAACGGTTTCTGTAAAGCGGAGTTAAGCCTTTTTTAGTTCTTAAAGTAAACACATTTAATCTAACCAAAAAAAGAGGGTAAGTTTAATGCAATTTCCCGCCGAACCTTTCAGAATTAAAGTGGTCGAACCCATCCGAACCACTACTGCCGACGAACGATCCCGTTTAATTGAACAAGCCGGCTACAATATTTTTATGTTACCGGCAGAATCGATTTTTATCGATTTGCTAACCGATTCCGGCACGTCGGCCATGAGCGATAATCAATGGGCCGGAATGATGTTGGGCGACGAATCCTACGCCGGCAGTAAAAATTATTACCATTTCGAAAATACCGTCAAAGAAATTTTTGGCTTTCAACAGGTCATTCCTACGCATCAGGGACGGGTAGCTGAGAACCTCCTGTTTTCCACAGTAGTAAAAAAAGGCGATGTGGTTCCCAATAATATTCACTTCGACACCACGCGCGCTAATGTGGAATATCATCAGGCCATCGCCTTAAATTGCGTAATCGATGAGGCTATGAATCCCGAATCGCTCCATCCTTTTAAAGGTAATATGGATTTGAATAAATTGGAAAAGGCCATTAAAACCTACGGCGCGGAGAAAATCCCGCTGATTATGATTACGATTACCAACAACAGCGGCGGCGGCCAGCCGGTTTCGATGGCGAACATCCGGCAGGTGAGCGAACTGGCACACCGCTACCAAATTCCTTTCTTTTTTGATGCCTGCCGTTTTGCCGAAAATTGTTATTTCATCAAGGAGAGGGAAGAGGGCTATGCCGATAAATCCATAAGCGAGATTGCCGCCGAACTGTTCAGTTACGGCGATGGCTGCACCATGAGCGCCAAAAAAGACGGCCTGGTCAATATCGGCGGATTTTTAGCTATGAATGACAACGATCTGGCGCAGCGCATCACCAATATGCTTATATTGATCGAAGGATTTCGCACATACGGCGGTCTGGCCGGGCGCGATTTGGAAGCCATTGCCCGCGGTTTAAAAGAGGTGCTTGATGAAGACTATTTGCGCTTTCGCGTACAGCAAACCGCTTATCTAGGCGATATGCTCATCGAAAAAGGTATACCCATCGTTAAACCGGTCGGCGGTCATGCCGTTTACATAGATGCCAAAAGTTTTCTGCCGCACATTCCGCAGGCTCAGTTTCCGGGACAGGCGCTGGTTGTGGAGCTCTACAAGCAGGCCGGCATCCGGGCGGTGGAAATCGGCAGTTTGATGTTTGCTCATAAAAATCCACAAACCGGCGAAAACGAGTTTCCGGAACTGGAACTGGTGCGTTTAGCCATCCCGCGCCGCGTGTACACCAACATGCACATGCAGTACGTAGCCGAAGCGCTGGGAAAAATTTACGAACAGCGCGAGCACATCAAAGGACTGGAAATTATTTATGAACCGCAGTTCCTGCGCCATTTTACGGCCAAATTAAAACCGATCAATTAACGAATTGCTTTCAGGATTTAGGGAAAAGACCATGTTTTCTAATAAACTATTGCACCGATTATTAAAAGCTTACTCAGTGACTGTATTGACGGGCGCCGGTATTTCTGCGGAAAGCGGCGTGCCAACCTTTCGCGGTAAAGACGGACTGTGGCGTAATCATGATGTTCAGCAATTGGCAACGCCACAGGCTTTACAACAGAATCCGCACTTGTTTTGGGAATTTTACCGCTGGCGACGCGAGCTTCTGAAAGATGTGCAGCCGAATATGGGACATTACGCTTTAGTCGATTTGGAAAACCGGATTGAGGATTTTACGCTGATTACGCAAAACGTGGATAATTTGCACAAAGTGGCCGGCAGCCGCAATATAATGGAACTGCATGGCAATATTATGCGTACTTACTGTAATGATTGCGGTCGGGAGTACGCCGAGGGCGAATATGATGCGCAAAGCGATGTGCCCAAATGTCCACAGTGCGGCGGGTATCTTCGGCCGGGCGTCGTGCTGTTCGGCGAAGCGCTGCCGTCGAAAATCCTTTCACAGGCACAGGAAGCCGCCGCTTCCTGCGAAGTGTTCTTTTCCATAGGCACTTCGTCGGTAGTGGAACCGGCCGCCTCGTTGCCGTATGTGGCCAAGGCCAACGGCTCCTATCTGGTAGAAGTTAATCTGGAACGTACGCCGCTATCCGATCATGCGGACGAAGTCGTTTTGGGCAAAGCGGGTAAGTTGCTTCAAGCGCTCATTTTAATTTTAGAGCGTATACAATAAATAAAGTATTATCAACGAAAATAAAACTTTATGAATAAAAGAATAATCAGCTTCGTCCTTATTTTATTTTTAGGCAGTCTGCTGGGCTGCGCCTATTTCAATACTTTTTTTAACGCTAAAAAGCGCTACGAGCAAGCGGAAAAGAAACAAAAAAATTCTAAATCCGTGAAAGTAGCGCCAGACGCTAAAAAAGATTTCATGGCGGCCATCAAAAAATCGTGGAAGCTCATCGATTTTTATGGCGATAGCAGCAAGTACGCGGATGACGCTCTGCTGTTAATCGGAAAATCCCATTTCAATTTGCAGGAATATCTCAAAGCTGAGCGCGTGCTGGAGCAATTCATAAAAAAATACAACACCAGCGAACTGGTTCCCGAGGCTAAGCTCTGGCTTGCCAAAACCTACATTGGGCTGGAAAAGGACGGGCAGGCGCTGGAAATTCTGAACACCATGTTCAAATCGAAGGTGTCTAAAAAGATTGCCGCCCAGGCTTTCTATATTCTTGGCGATTTGTACTACAAGCAGGGCGATTATAAAAAAGCCATAACTCAGCTGGAAAAATGCATTAAAATTGCTCCGGATGATGAAATGGAAGGCAACGCCCGCTTTTTAATTGGCGAGGCCTTTTATGATTTAGAAGAATATGAAAACGCAATCTTTAATTATGAAAAGCTGAAAAGTTTGGATGTGCCTCCGATAAAGGAATTTGATGCGCGCATGCAAATCGCCGAAGCATTAATAAAATTAAAAAAGTATGAAGATGCCGAACTGCGTTTAAAAAACATGCTGCGCGATTTGCGCTTTCAGAAACAGTTTTCCCTGATTGAAACCAAATTGGGTAATCTGTACGAGATTCAAGGCGATCCCCAGTTTGCCATGGATCAGTATTATGACATCCTCCGTAAATATCCTAAAAATGAAGGAGCCATTCTGGCTTCCTTTTACATCGCTCAATTATACGAGCATGAATTTACGAATTTTGACTCAGCCGCTGCATATTACAAACGCGTTACACGCTTACAATCTAATCCCGAATTGGAGAAAGAAGCCAAAGAGCGCGCTGCGCTTTTAAAGGAATACTTGAAAATTCGTAATCAGTTACGTAAAGATCGCAGCGATTTGTGGAAACTGTCTCAAGGCGATTCCATTATTGAAGACAGTGTTGAAGCGCCGGGGCAAAAAGAAGCGGAGACGGAAACGGTAACAGCGCCTCAGGCAACGGATGCTCTGCAAGCAGAAGACGTAATGGGCGTTTCTAAGGCAAAAGAAAGCCCTCAGAACAAAGCGCTGTCCAAAAAGAAAAAAACAAAAAAAGTAGCGGTTAGCCGCACCGAGCCACAGATACAGGCCAGCTTAAAAAAGAACAGCTTTGCGCTCGGTGAATATTTTCTGTTGAAATATGAACAGCCGGACAGCGCCGAATCCGCCTACAAGAATTTTATCGCTAATTTTGACGATAGTTTGCTGACGCCTAAATCCTATTACGCTTTGTATGTTATTTACCAGTCGTATAAAGAGGATTCGCTTAAAGCAGATTCCATTCGCCAAATCATTCTTAATCGTTACCCGACCAGCGTTTACGGGCTTAAATTGAGCGGCAGGGAAGACCTTTTAAAGAAAAAAGAGACCGGTAAAAATCCGTTTAAAGTACAATATAATCAAGCGGAAAATCTGATGTTTGCTCAAAAATTCCGCAAAGCTGTTGCCTTGTTTAAGAACATTGCCGCAAAGGATTCCGGCAGTACGTGGGCGGAAAAGGCGCGTTACGCCACGGCGTATGTGTATGAGCACTTTTTACACGATACGTCGTCGGCCATTGCGGCCTATCAGCAATTGGCTAAAGAATATCCAAAATCCAAATTGGGATTATTGGCCAAAAAGAAAACAGAGCAGCCCAAAGCCGCTGAAAAACCAGCCGGAAAAGAGACGCTTCCCGCAAAAACAACCGGGCATGTACAAAAAAACGAACAAAAGAAATCCAAACTGAAGGTTCAAATTCCTGCAGAATCCCAAAAACCTAAACAAACAGTTGATGAGAAAAAACCAAAGCCAAAACCGAAGTTTAAAGTAGAAAAATAGAGAGTCCGCTATGCTAAAAATAAGATGGTTTTTGCTCACCGGCCTGGCTATGCTGCTGTTTTTTACTGTTTCCTGTAGCGCCAGCGTGCGCTACTCCTCCCGGAAAGACAGTGTGCGGGCTCCGCAGCAATCCTTCACCAACGGCCGCAGTTTTACCGGCGAGGCCTCTTACTACGGCCCCAAGTTCCATGGCCGAATGACGGCCAGCGGAGAGGCCTTTAATATGTATGAGTTTACCGCGGCGCATCGTACGCTGCCTTTTGGAACCATTCTGAAAGTTACCAACCTGGTCAACGGTAAAAGCGTTACAGTCAAAGTAAATGACCGCGGGCCCTTTAAAAAAAACCGGGTGCTGGATTTATCGTATTCCGCCGCTAAAAAAATCGGAATGTTACAAAGCGGAACCGCCAGAATTAAAGCGGTTATTATAAAGCTTGGAAGCAAAAAATAATTGTATCCGGCCAATAAAAATATCATCCAACCTACTAAAAAATTTGCCGCAAATTTTATTTAGTGATAGATTGTCGGCGTCAATTTTTCTTTTGAATCTTATGCCCTCTGGGGCGTATGCAGAAAAAAATAGTTAGTATAGAAAAATATAAACTTCGGAAATTCTATTTCCGATTTCGTAACAGGAGGAAGAATGGGGAACTATGTGGTCATAAATGACAGTAATTTTGAAAGTGAAGTATTAAAATCGGGTATTCCTGTACTGGTTGATTTTTGGGCTGAATGGTGTGCGCCCTGTAAATTGATTGAGCCCCTTGTCGATCAAATCGGCGGGGAGTACGCCGGTAAGGTTAAAATAGGCAAGCTGGATGTGGACAGCAATCCCCAGATTTCCATGCAATATAATATCCGTTCCATCCCCACACTGCTCATTTTTAAAAACGGCCAGCCGGTGGAACAAATCATCGGCGCAGTTCCGAAAAATGTAATTTTAGATAAATTGACGCCGCATTTGAAGTAAATGCTGGCAGAAAAAATGGTTAGCGGCCAGTTTTTTGTTACTATGCGCGCTTCTGGCCATGACATTTGCTGCTCGATACTTAAATACTGCATTCACTGCGATCGGTATTAGAAGAAAAATAAACTAAATTAAAGTAGGGCAAACGTGGGCGAGAAACCCATATTTTACAATTCCCGTTTCATAAAAAGCGCAACTGAGCTTCAGGATAAACCGCAGCCGGAATTACCGGAAGTAGCCTTTGCCGGTCGTTCCAATGTGGGGAAGTCTTCTCTGTTAAATCGCATTCTCAATAGAAAGCAATTAGCTAAAATTTCATCCGCACCGGGCAAAACGAGGCTGATTAACTACTTTCTGATCAACGAGCGCTTCTATTTTGTTGATTTGCCCGGCTATGGTTACGCAAAAATTTCCCGCCAAATACAGCAAAAGTGGCAGGGAATGCTCGAAGGCTATTTGTTAAAATCCGCTTCGTTGCGTTTAGTATGCCTGTTGATTGATTCCCGCCATAAAATGATGGAAAGCGATGCGCAAATGGCTGATTGGTTGAATTACCATGATATTCCCTATGCCATCGTACTCACCAAGACAGATAAAATTTCCAAATCCGAATTGCGCACCCGGATTAGCTTTTTTAGTAATCAATTTCCCGACCATCACATTTTACCATTTTCCATAAAAAGTAAACCATACACCGAGCAGCTGTCGGCATTCATTCTTTCTGCGGTTGAGTAAATTATACCGAAACGCTTGACAAATACAGGTATTTATCTGTATTTTTCAAAATATATTAATTTCCTGTTTTTTATGTAGTTGTTATCCCGCTTAAAGTATACCAGGAGGTAGTAAGGATTGGCTAAAAAGGATTCCGAAGACAGGATTGTCAGCGCCTTCAATTTGCGTTCCGAACAAGCTTTGCAAAATGAACAGGAATGGCAAAAGGCCGTTACCGCCATACAAGCCGACCGCTCTGTGCTTGAACAGGGTGGCGGGAAAAAGAATATAGAGCGCCAACATGCCAAAAACCGTTTAACCGCTCGTGAGCGCATTAAACGGCTGCTCGATGACAATACCCCGTTTTATGAATTAAGCGAGTTTGCAGCCTTTGGCATGTATCAAGAGTGGGGTGGGGCGCCTGCCGCCGGCGTAGTAACCGGTCTGGGCCATGTGGAAGGCCGCTTATGCATGATTATCGCCAATGATGCGACTGTTAAAGCCGGTTCTTTTTTTCCGATGACCGCTAAAAAAGTTATCCGCGCTCAAACAATTGCCTACGAGAATCATCTGCCGACCATCTATCTGGTGGATTCTGCGGGAATATTTCTTCCATTGCAGGAAGATGTGTTTCCGGATCAGGATGATTTTGGCCGCGTGTTTTATCTGAATGCCAGAATGACTTCACGGGGTATCCCACAAATTACGGCGATTATGGGTATGTGCGTAGCCGGCGGCGCTTATCTGCCGGTGATGACCGATAAAATCCTGATGACCGAGGGCAGCGGTTTGTTTTTGGGCGGACCTGCTCTGGTAAAAGCGGCTATCGGCCAGGTGGTCAGCGCCGAAGAATTAGGCGGCGCGACCATGCATGCCGAAATTAGCGGCACCGTTGATTTTAAAGAAAAAGACGATCCCTCAGCCCTTTTAAGGATTCGGAAACTGGTTAAACATATTGGCAATAAACCGCTCTCTCCCATCAAAAAGTTGGAAGCACAGCCGCCGCGTTATCCCATCAAGGAGCTTTACCGCATCATGCCTTTTGAACAATCGCAGGAATATGAAGTGCATGAACTGATTGCCCGGCTGGTGGACGACTCGGAATTTGTGGAATACCGTAAAGATTACGGACAAACGCTGGTTTGCGGCTATGCGCGCATCGGCGGTTACGCCATAGGAATTATCGCCAACCAGAAAAAGCACGTGCTTAAAAAAGGCCAGCCGCCACAGTTTGGCGGCGTTATCTACACGGAAAGCGCAGAAAAAGCGGCACGCTTTATCATGGATTGCAATCAGAACCATATCCCGCTTTTATTTATTCATGATGTCAACGGTTTTATGGTGGGACGCGACGCCGAACACAGCGGCATCATCAAGGCCGGCGCTAAGATGGTTAATGTGGTTTCCAATTCGGTGGTGCCGAAAATTTCCTTAATCACCGGCGGCTCATTTGGGGCAGGTAACTATGCCATGTGCGGCAAGGCCTATGCGCCTAATTTTATTTTTGCCTGGCCTACGGCTAAATACGCCGTCATGGGCGGCGCACAGGCAGCTAATACATTATTGGATATCCGCATCCGGCAATTAGAGCGCAGCGGCAAAGTAATCAGTGAAGAAGAAAAAAAGGAGATGTACGAATCCATTAAAGCCACTTATACGGCACAGTCCGATCCACGCTATGCTGCTGCCCGGCTATGGGTGGACGAAATCATTTTACCCGAAGAAACACGCGATCGGCTCATTAATGCACTTGAAGCGGTGAGCAATATCCCTGAATTTGAACCCTTTAATCCCGGGGTGCTGCAAACATGACATCTCCGAAATACGAAACGATTTTAGTGCAAATCAACAAGAGCCATTGCCGGATCCAGCTTAATCGGCCGGAGAAAAGGAACGCCCTGAACGCAGCGATGGTTCATGAACTTACGGCTGTGTTTAATTTGATTCGGGAAGATTCAAATATCAAAAGTGTACTTTTAAAAGGAACTGAGAAGGCTTTTTGCAGCGGCGCCGATTTGGAATATCTGCAACAAATGCGCCATTTTGATTACGAAGAGAATTTAAAAGATTCAAAAACGCTTGGAAATTTGTTTTTAAACATTTATACTTGTCCTAAACCTGTGCTCGCCGTAGTAGAAGGTCCCGCTTTAGCAGGCGGCTGCGGCCTGGCCAGCGTATGCGATTTTATTTACGCCACACCGCAAGCTCGTTTTGGCTATCCGGAAGTGCGGATCGGCTTTATTGCCGCTCTGGTGTCCACTTTTTTGATCCGCCAGATAGGGGAGCGGCGAGCGCGGGAGCTACTGTTAACCGGAAATATTCTTTCTGCAGCCGAAGCTAAAAAAATAGGTATGATCACAGAAGTAATCGAAAAAGAAGAAATTCAACGGCAAGCCGAAGGATTAATACAGCAGTTACAGCAAAATTCGGCTGTGGCTATGGCTCACAGTAAGGCGCTGGTAAACGATTTCATCTTCCGGGAGATTTCCGATGATTTACTGCATTTGTCGGAAATAAATGCCCGCTTTCGCAAAACAGACGATTTTATCGAGGGTATTTCGGCCTTTTTAGAAAAAAGAAAACCAAACTGGATTCAATAAAAAATTGGGGAGGCATATATGCTGGTTTTAACAAGGAGGTTAGGCGAGGCCATAACCATCAGCGACAATGTGCGCATTGTTATTGTGGACATTGACGGCAATCAGGTGAAATTGGGGATTGAAGCTCCGCGGGAAATTGAAATTTACCGTGAAGAGCTGTACGAAAAAATTAAAGGCCATCCTTTCCAAACATTCAAAAAGAAGGAATCCGCTGAAAAATCGCAGTCTCCTTCTGAATAAGCACGTTTCTGAATGAGTCATTTTCACTGGATTTTTCTTTCCGTTCTTACCGGAATATTTTTTGGCTTTCAGGTCATCCTGATTAAAGTTCTTTCAGTAAAGGCCGATCGTTTCACCGTTTTGGCCTTCTTATTTGCCATAACCGGAATTCTGCTTCTGCCGTTTGGTTTAGCAAATTTTAGTCATTTTTATGGTCAACGCTTCTTCCCGGCGTTTTTGGTTAGTTTTATTCTAAATATTTTCGCCTACCTTTTATTAATTCGCGCCATCCGCATTTCTCCCGTTTCTATTGTAATGCCTTTTGTGGGCTTTACGCCGGTTTTTTTAATTTTTACGGGCTATCTGATTTTAGGCGAAACCGTTTCGGCGGGGCAGAGCATAGGTATTTTATTGATAATCACCGGCGGATTTATCCTGCAGATGCCGCAAATGAGCGGAAAACACGGCTGGCATAAAATATTTAATGTTCAGGAGAAGGGCATCGGACTAATGCTTTTGGTGGCCTTTATTTGGAGTATCACGGCCAGTGTGGAAAAGATTGCCGTGCAGTCCAGTTCACCCTCTTTTTACGGGGCAATGATTCACCTGTCTTTGGGAGTGTTTTTTACAGGCGCAACTGTTTTAAAAAAGCCCAGAACCACTGTAAAAAAAGATATATTAGGATGGTTGGTCGTGTTAGGCGTCGTCGGAGCGGCGCTGGCTATCAGCCAGCTCACGGCCATTAAAATCACCATGGTTACCAATGTGATTGCTTTTAAACGTGCCGGCGTTATCGTCAGTACGTTAGCCGGTTTTTTCTTTTTTAAGGAAAAAAATTATATAAAAGCTGCCCTGGGAACGCTGCTAATCATTTTCGGAACGGCGCTGATTTCCTTTCTGGGATAAATTTAAAAATAATCCTGATCTTTATCGCCTAAAAAGCGGTTGACGTATTTTTCACTTTTTTGCTTATATTCATCAATGAATTTGCCTTTGTATTTTTTATGCAGTTTCTGGAATAGCTCAAAGGCCTTATCAGTATCATCAGGAACTTTTTCCGGATGCGATTGAAAATATATTTTAAGATATTCGACTACGATTAAATCTTTATCCATCCCAATAATCCTCCATAATTATTTTTTGAGAAGATACTTAATTTGCACGATTCAGGCAAAAGAATACACAGCGAATCCGGATTTTTGATTGAAGAATTTTCCATGGACTCACTAAGCGATATGTTTAGGTTTTATTTCTAAATACGCAAGCGACTGCGATTCCTAATTCCGATTCCCCGGATACATTGAAATAAAAGGGGAGATGGAAAGCCAGAATGGCAGAAACGGTAGAAAGTACAATCAAACCCGTAAAGGCAGATATATATGGTTTTATGCGATTTCAATGTTTACATAATATATATTATAGAACAAGTTTACAGGAATAGGAGCTTTATGATAACGTTTTACAACTGGTTTCACTGGTAGTAAGTAATAATGCCGAATATTTTTATGCTCGCTCTCTCTAATGTTTATAAGGTGAATTTTCGTTATGTGTGTGTTTCGTGTTGATATTCCTTCGAAGATTTTGAAATTGGATAAGGGCGTGCTTTGCTTATGCAGCAAAAATCTTTTCTTTTATAGTTGCTGTATATGCACCCGATTTATCGGGATTTCGTACAAAACACTTCTCAGGAGGACGAAATGGTTTGTTTGTATTCAAACCATTTCTATTCGAGTATATTAGGAATCAGGATATGAAAAAACTTTAACGAAGTTTCATAAAGCTATAACGCGTTAGAGGAATATTATATGAAAATATAGAGAAAAATAAGGACGACGTAAAGTATTGAAATAAAATTAACCAAATCATTGGTCATCCAATTAACGCCTTTAATTTTTTGTGCAGGCTGGTTGCAATGACTCTTCTTCTCCGTATATTTATTGCAGATGCGGCAGCGGTATTGTCCCTGAATCGCTGCGCCTAAAAGACTGTCAATGAAAGATGCAATGAAACCCAAAAGCACAAGTCTGATTAGCGTTGATAATGGCATAGGTTCAGCAAGGTAACTCACTAAAATAATAAAGAAACTTCCGGCCAGCGCGGCAAAACTACCGTAAAAGGAAATTCCGCCCGAAACGCCCGGTTCAACTCTTTTAAAGGTGGTAATTAATACGGGCTTACCTTTTAAAAGCACCCCTAACTCCGTAGCCCATGTATCCGCATTGGCAGCGGCAAAAGACAAAATAAAAGCATAGAAATATAGTTTTTCGTGGTGCGGATTTAAAACAGCCAGCGCGACGAGCAGTCCGCCGACGCCGCCGTTTGCTAAAACCTGTCCGTAGTCCCGCGTGCCGGATTTTTCGAAGGTGTCTTTAAACTTTAACTTTACCGTCTTCCCCACTTTACTTAAAGCAGAAGCTGAAATAAAAAAAGTTAAAATCGGAATAGACCATATCCAGCCGCCAACGCCAAATATCAGCGTTCCTAAAATTAAAGTAGCCATACATCCGGAAAGATTTAACGATTTTAAGCGATGACTGAGAATAACAATAAAAAGTGACAGTAAAAATCCATAAAGGAGCTGTAAGTTAAAGACAAATCCATTTACCATATCTATTCCATTACTTTAAGTAATCGCAATTAATACAAAAGATAAATTAAGGTAATGAGTTTATCTTTTCGTGGCTTAACATATTCCGGTTCATTTATTATCCTTGTTCTTCAATCGCCTGGTCCGGCCCAGGCTGACGTTTAAAAGTTTTTTCACGGCACGGTAGTCTTGCGAATTCTTTTGGATGCCCGACCTGATTGGGTATGGCACAACAGCTTCGTTGTTATTCCAATGAAAAAAAGTTAAGAAACGACAATATTAACTAATTTATTGGGCACGGCGATTACTTTGCGGACGGTTTTGCCTTCAATACGCTTTTTAATGGCATTCATTTCCAGCGCCCTACTCTCCAATTCGGTTTTATCGGTGCACAATTCAACCGGTATCTGCATGCTGGCGCGTAACTTCCCGTTAATTTGAATGACGATTTCCTTAGTATCCTCTTTTATAAAATCCTCATTAAATTGCGGCCAGGGCTGTGCAGACAACGAAGTTTCATTATCCAATTTTTCCCAAAGTTCTTCGGCGATATGCGGCGCAAAAGGATATAATAAAGTAACAAATGTACTTAAAATAACTTTTGGTCTCTCTTTCCATTTGGTGGCCTCGTTAACAAATATCATCATAGCCGAAATTGCCGTATTAAAAGCCATAAGTTCCACATCATTGGTAACTTTTTTAATGGCCTTATGTAATTCCCTTAATTGTTCGGCTGTGGGCTCATTATCGGATACTTCCGGCGCCATTTCCCCGCTTTCATCATTCGCAACCAGTCTCCATGTACGATTTAAAAAGCGATGTACGCCTTCCACGCCTTTCATGCTCCACGATTTCATATCTTTCAGCGGCCCCATGAACATTTCATACAACCGCAAAGAATCCGCTCCGTACTGTTTGACGATATCATCGGGGTTAACCACATTGCCGCGGCTTTTACTCATCTTATAGGCGCGCGCCTCCACCTGAACAGAAGGATTATCTTTTAACACAAAACGGTCGCCGCTTTTTGTTAAGGCATCTTCGGAAATACGTTTGGAGGTCAGCTTTTGCCCTGTTTTTCTGTGCGTACTACCGTTTTGAACATCGACAACAGAAACAGGGTGGCCTTGTTCGTCGTAATACACCGTATATTCCGTTTCACCTAAAATCATACCCTGATGCACTAATTTTTGAAACGGTTCCTTGGTGGAAACCACGCCGATATCGTACAGTACTTTATGCCAGAAACGGGCGTAAAGCAGATGCAGTACAGAATGCTCGGCGCCGCCCACATATAAATCAACCGGCATCCAATAGCGTTCCTTTTCCGGGTGCACTAATTGTTTATCGTTGTGAGGATCGATGTAACGCAAATAGTACCAGCAAGAACCGGCCCACTGCGGCATGGTGTTGTACTCGCGGCGATATTTTTTACCGTTGATGGTTACATATTTCCACTCTTCCGGAGCTCGGGAAAGAGGCGGCTGCGGTTCATCTTCGGCATGCTCGGAAGGGCGCGGTTTAAAATCTTTCATTGAAGGTAATTCCAGCGGCAGATCGTTCTCATCCAAAGCGATGATTTCGCCGTCTTCGGCGTGTAAAATGGGAAACGGTTCGCCCCAGTAACGCTGCCTGCTGAAAAGCCAGTCGCGTAATTTGTAATTGATTTTATGGGCGCCTTTGCCCTCCTCTTCCAGCCAGGCGGTTATTTTCTTTTTAGCGTCGGGCACTTTTAAACCGTCAATGCTGAATAAATCGCTTGTGGAGTTCATAAGAATGCCGTCGCCGTCATAGGCCTGTTCAGAAATATCTCCGCCGGAAATAACTTGCCGGATGGGCAGATTAAATTTTTTAGCAAATTCGTAATCGCGCTGATCGTGCGCCGGGACAGCCATAATCGCGCCGGTGCCGTAGCTAATCAAAACATAATCAGCCACCCAAATGGGGATTTTTTCGTTATTCGTCGGATTAACAGCGTAAGCCCCGGTAAACACCCCCGTTTTTTCTTTTTGTAATTCCGTACGTTCCAAATCGCTTTTGCGCGCCGCAGCTTGCTGATAGGCTTTAACAGACTCTTTGTATTCAGGCGTAGTAATTTCATTTACTAATGGGTGTTCCGGAGAAAGAACCATATAGGTAGCGCCGAAAAGCGTGTCGGGTCGAGTGGTGAAAACGCGAATGACGTGTTCGGGATGTTCGGCTACCGGAAAATCCACTTCAGCCCCTTCAGAACGGCCAATCCAGTTGCGCTGCATCTCTTTGGTGCTTTCGGGCCAGTCCAACTGGTCCAAATCTTCCAGTAACCGTTCAGCGTAAGCGGTTATTTTGAGCATCCATTGTTTTAGAGGCCGGCGGTACACGGGATAGCCGCCGCGCTCGCTCTTGCCGTCGATAACTTCCTCATTGGCCAGCACAGTGCCCAGGGTGGGACACCAGTTAACCGGCACTTCCGCTAAGTAGGCCAGGCCTTTTTTATAGAGTTGCAGAAATATCCACTGCGTCCATTTAAAATACTTGGGATCGGTAGTGTCCACTTCCCTGTCCCAATCGTACGAGAAGCCGAGAGATTTAAGCTGAGTACGAAAGCGTTCGATATTTTTTTCCGTGGTAAAGCGCGGATGAGTACCGGTTTCGATGGCATACTGTTCGGCAGGAAGCCCAAAGGCATCCCAGCCCATGGGATGTAAAACGTTGTAGCCCTTCATACGTTTGTAGCGGGCCACGATATCGGTGGCGGTATAGCCCTCGGGATGGCCCACATGCAGGCCGGCGCCGCTGGGATATGGAAACATATCCAGCACGTAATATTTGGGTTTACTTTTATCTATTTCATCGGGAGTGCGGAAAGATTTATGTTCTTCCCAATATTGCTGCCATTTTTTTTCGATTGTAGCGAATGGATAAGCCATGAACGGAGTTACTCCTCTGTGCTGCAAATTTAATTGTATTAAAATTAAGCGTTTAAAATATTAAAATTAACCTTAAAATTCAAGGAAAGGTAGCGCCGAAGGTATATTATCTTCTAAAAAAATTTGGCACTACTGGGATTCTTGTGGGTAAAGATTCAATTTCCCAAGAAAGAACAGTATCGCTAATCTAAAATTTTCGAATGTTCTAAAGCCTCTACCAATTGTTTTTATTTCCTGAATTTTACCGTTTAACTATTCGGCTACAGAGTTATTTATTCGATATCTAATGTAATTTAATAAGCCTTCTGAATGGGCAATTAACATCTTCCCTACAGTAATCATTTTGGTTAAAGAACGATCCAAAATGTCCTGATACCATTCTGCGAAAAAGAATTTTGCGTCATTTATTGTTTCGCTGTTAAAGAATTCTTTAAAGTTCTCTTTGGCTGCCCAGGCTTGGGAAGTAGTTAGGTTAAGTTCCTGAATTTGCTTAAAGCGAGATAATTGCTTGTCCGTCATATTCTCCGGATTCTTTAAAAATAAGTATTTGGTTTTGACTAAGGTTTTATCATTTGACTTTTGTAATTTACGGGACTCCTCTCGCCTGGTTTTATCCACTCCATCATTTAAATATTTCATAATATGAAACTTGTCATGCACTATGAAAACATTCGGAAGCTCTTTATGAACGGCATTGATAAAAGCTTTCCACATATCCATACTGACCGCTTCGAGTTGTGCTTTTTGTTTCTCTGTTAATCCGTTGTTTATTAATGATCTGGCAGAGCTTGTAGTTCGGTCTTCGCCGACATCTATTACACGACATCTTTCGCTGTCATATAATACGGATATATATTTATGTCCTTTTTTCATACTCTTTTCATCTATGCCGATATGTTTAATATCCTCATCTTCTCTGCGCGACAATCCGCGTTCTACGGCCTTGGACATTATGTGATGAAGCATATCAAAGCTAATTCTTAGAATCTTTGCTACCTTTGTTTGATTTTTTGAAGCCAATAAAAGGTCAATAGCAAATCGTTCAAATAATATAGTCGTTCGGCTTGAAGATTCAGACCAGGGAACTTTAATTGTCTTTACTCCGTGTTCCTTGCATCTTATTCGCGGCGTCTTACAGGTTAAGTAGGTTATCATTTGGCAGGTATCTAAATGTCGCCATCGACGTTTCTTGCGATGATCATAAATATCATATTCTATACCGCATTCGGGACAATGACCTTTATTCGACTTATAGATAATTTCAATATCAACTTCATCATCTTCAATATCCAAGTCAACTTTTGCCACTTCCCAGGGGCTTGAAAGTCCCAATATCTGTCTGTATAATTCTTTATCTTTCACAAACTGAATCTAACGATTATTCGTTTCTTCCACAAGAATCCCTGTAGAGCCAAAAATATAAAATAGAAAAGTTTTATTGAATTAATTGAATTTACTCCTTAAAAGTACCATTCGCTCAGAAAGTCCTTCTTTTGGGCCCTCCCAGTCCTCAGCGTCGTTGCGGACGTCCCTCCCTTTGGGAGGGATACGGCTTCCACGAAAGTGGCCGCTTTCGCGGAAGCCGAAGGAGTGTTATATTTTTTTGGATTATATAAACACCCAAACTCTTATTTTAAACAGATATGAGGATGGGTGAATATTCAGACGGATAAAATATAACACCCTTCCTTTTTCTTTTCAAATGGATATACACCGATCAGTAAATGGTTTACCCTGAAGGGGCGCCTGTGGCGCAAATAAGGTAATCGGTATCATCCCGATAAATCGGGATTTCGTACAAAACACTCAACTCTCAGGACGAAATGGTTTGTATGCAATCCATTTCTATTCGAGTATAAAATGAAAAGCCTCTGAAAAATTACTTCAGAGGCCTGGCTGTATGGTGAGGAGTTGGGTTATTGTTTGGTGCCCACCACGCTGGTGGAGGCATAACCGTTGCCGTCCTTTGGAGTGGTTACCGTTATGGTAATATACACTTCCGGTGAGTAGAGACTATCGCCCGGCGCCCAGGTAAAACCGAAATCGGTTGTACCGGAACCGACGGATTGCGTATCCCGTTGATCAATATCCACATCGCCGTAAAGGGTACCGTCTGTGGCTGATACGGATATTTTGCTTTCACTCACGATTGGATAGCCATACACATCGCTTACCGTATAATTGAAATGAATAGGCGTATTGCTGTCGTTATAATGAAAAGTTGTCGGATTAACTTGAATAGGCGCCGTTGCCGCGCTTAACAGCACATCGGTTTGCGCGCTGATCATCTTCTGCCCAAGCGTGTCGGTAAACGTGTGCGCAGTGATAATGGCAAAGGGATTATTTGCCGGGTCAGGCGGTAAAGGACTGGCGCTCATAAAGCTTACTGTGGCCCGGCCCATATCGTCGGTAACGGCGGCGCCTTCGACAATGGCGTAATTGCTGCTAAAATAGACCGCCGTGCCAGGCGCTGCGGGATTGCTGAATTTATCTCCTACAAAAGCCGTTACATGATCGATGATGCCATAGTTTACCCGTCCGGCAATATTAGCCTTCTCCATAACAACGCTAAAATGATTTTCATCGGGCAGACCGCCGTAAATGGCCATGCGAATCGGTAACGCACGGATGGTTGCACCATTCACATCAGCCCAGGCCTGAATTTGCACAACTCCGGCAGTAATGCCGCTATTCAGCACCGTGTAAGCAGAACCGTTTTGCGTTTCCATTGTTTCCGGGAAAAGATACTCGCCGCCGCCGGGCCCGTTCATGATTTCAAAATGTACCATCACTTTATGATTCTCATCCACAGGCACGCCTTTATCGTCTTTGACCATAAAACTAATCAGGGCGGTTTGCTGCAAACCGGATTCTTTAATGTAGATATGCGCGTCCGGCGTACCGTAGACTTCTATATTCGAAGCATCGCCACTCACAGTAACGGTATCTGTAGGCACAATACTGCTGTCGCCTGTTAATTTTTCCAGCGTAATATCGGGCACTTCCACCGTTTCGCCTTTACGGGCGTAAGTGCTCACTGTTTTGACGTCGTACCCCACTTTACTGGCTTCCAGCTCCACCTGAACCTCGTTTTCAGTCGGCTCAATTACGATGCTGTAAGCGCCGGAGGCATCGGTACGGATTTGTGTATAAAATGTTTTAGCCACTACCAGCGCGCCCTCAACCGGACTGGCCATATGATTCTGATCCAAATAATACACCTTGCCGGTTAAACGCGTTTCAATTTGCGGCGTTGTAGAAGTACAGGCGGCCAACATCATTCCTATACTCAAAACAGACAATATAATTGATTTTCTCACAAGACCTCCTCGTGATCATAAATATTCTACGGAGACCATATCGGGCGATACCAAATTATTCTGACGCAGCTCATCCAAACTTTTCTGAAAGGTTTTCATACCGAATTCGGCTCCCGTTTGAATGACGGAATTAAGTTGATAGGTCTTCCCTTCGCGGATTAGATTACGTACCGCCGGATTAGCCGCTAAAATTTCAATAAGCGCAATGCGATCTTCTTTCAAGGCCATGGGTACCAAACGCTGGGCAATTACGGCAACCAGACTGCTGGCTACAATAGTGCGAACTTGCTGTTGTTGTTCCGCCGGGAACACGTTGATGATGCGGTCGACCGTTTCGGCAGCCGAATTCGTATGCAATGTCGATAGAACTAAATGGCCGGTTTCGGCGGCATGCAAAGCATTGGTAACGGTTTCCAAATCGCGCATCTCGCCCACTAAAATCACATCCGGATCTTCGCGCAGGCAACTGCGTAAGGCCTTGGCGAAATTGGACGTGTGCGGCCCTACTTCCCGTTGATGGATCAAACTTTGCTTAGCTTTATGAATGTATTCAATGGGGTCCTCAATCGTGATGATATGCGCCCGTCGTGTCATATTTATTTCATGGAGCATGGCGGCCAGCGTGGTTGATTTACCGGAACCGGTAGGCCCGGTTAATAAAATCAATCCCTTACGGTAGCGTACAAAATCCTTAAGAACATCCGGCATGCGCAGCTCTTCCAACGTACGGATATGATGGGGAATAATTCTAAAAGCGGCGCTCAGACCGTTCAGATGTTTGTAGACATTTACCCTAAAGCGCGAAACGCCCTCTATATTTACTGCCAAATCCACTTCCTGATTGGTATTAAGCAATTGCTTTTGTTCGGTATTGAGCTTGGAAAATAAAAAATCCATCAGCGTCTCTTTTTGCACAGGCGCGGCATCCACGCGTTTCAGTTCCCCCAAAATACGCAGTACGGGTTGCGAGCCGCTGCTAAAATGGACATCCGATGCATTCTGCTTTACGGCAAATTTCAGAATATTATCAAACAAATTATCCACGATCAGTTTTTCCCTTTCTTACTCTTCTGATCGAATATTTTTGTTGTGATAAAAATAATTAGATTACTTTTTTCATTTTTCACAGATGTACTTTTGAACAAATACCCTAAAATTGGAATGTCGCCCAACAGCCAAACTTTGCTCTTAATTTCTCGTTTGTTTTCCTTGATCAGACCGCCGATGACTAACGTTTCACCGTCTTTAAGACGCACCGTGGTTTTGACTTCGCGACGGGATGTAATAGGTTGCGGAGCAGCGCTGGAACCGGTATAGCCGGTTATTTCTTCCAATACCGGATGCACGTTAAGAGTGATATCGTTATTCTCGCCAATATGCGGAATCACTTCCACGGTCATACTCACATCTTTATCTTTATAAGAAAACAGATCGCCGGCCACGCTGCGTGAAATTTCCGGAACCGGTATGGTAGAGCCCATTTTAATAATCGCTTTTCTATTATTCATAACAGTAACACTGGGCCTGGCTAACAGATGGGAATTGACATCCTGAGCCAATAAGTTTAAGGTGGCACGCAGGTTATCGAGAGTCAAAACGCCAAGGCTCAGATTCTCTACATTGCTGGGAATGTTATACCAGGCCGAAAGAATGGTGGTAGCTCCGCCCTGACTTGCACTGGTATTTGAGATAGGCGCAGTGGTTTCGGCGCCCATCAGGCTTACCGTTGCCTTCTTGGGCAAATCCAGGCCCACATTTTTATCATTACCAATGATTTTCTCCACCAGTCGCACTTCGATTTGCAATTGTTTTTCCGGCCTATCCATCTGGCTGATAACATGAATAATTTGCTTAATATTTTCCCATAAATCGGTAACTACAAGGATATTAGAGCGGATAAGTTTATCGTTTGCTTCGGGCTCGGCAAGCAAGGCTTCGATTTTTCCTTTGGGGGAAAGTAAGGGCGTAATGGCCGTTTTCAGGGAAAATCCATCGACATATTTTAATCTGAATATCTGCGTTTCTAATTCACCGTTAACGTTCAACGCTTGTGGTTTTACGATCAGCATATTATCGCCATAAATGTAATGGTAGCCCTGTGATTTGAGAATGGCATTCAGGGCATCGCCTAAGGGAACGTCATTAAGGTTGGTCGTAATGTTCCCTTTTACCTGTCCACTGACAATGATATTCAAATTATACTGCTGCGCTAAAATACGTACGGCTCTTTCCAGCGGGGTATTTACAAAGCTGGTGGATATTTTCTGTTTCAGTTTTTGCGAATTGTCCTGGGACTGTGCAAAAGAGTTAAAGATGAACAATAATAAAATCGCCAGGAGTATTTTTTTTCCTCGCATGGGATTCTCCTTAATAGGGCTTTAGAACTAACTTTATTTTCTTTTTTCCATCTGACAGGTACACCGTTTTTTTATCGATACGCTTCACCTGATAACCGGAAATTATATCGCCGACTTTAACTATCTTGTCATTAATTAAGGCTACGGAATGGTTTTCGCGCAGGCTGATTGCCAAAAGTTTCAAGGGGTTCTTTTTTATTTTCACCCTGCGGCCATTTTTACGGATATACTTCTTGGGAGCGGCCCTGAATACATAAAAGGGGCTTTGCCCCCATTTTTCCAGATACACTTTAGTTTGCACAGCTCCGTTTTTCCGGCCTTGCTGACTCAAAGTATCAACACTATCTATTGCGGCCGTTGTATCTTCGCTTCCCAGATATATATCTTTATACGTGCTCATATTGCTGATTAAATCATAAATAAAATAGATTAAGACAATACCTAAAACAATCAGCAAGCGCTTTTGGCTTTTTGTTATATTCAACGTTCTTCCTCTTTATTTACTTCATTCCAGGTATATAACAAAGATTTTACCTGAGCTTTTAAAATATTGGGATTGTACTCCGTACGCTCAATACTCAATTCATCCGCTACTAAATAAAAAGGCAGTTTATCCCAATCTTCGATGAAACGGCCAATATCCAAATACTTTCCTTCTACGCCCAATTCTATGGGCAAAGCAATAATGCGCTCATATTTTGAACTGGTAAAATAGTTCTCAAAGGCCGGAGAAAAATCCATTAACTGCAAATGATACTTTGCGGCGAATTTCTTTAATCGTTCGGTAACAATGGATAAATCGTTTTTGTCGACAAAACGCTGCCGTTCTAAATGCAATTTTTTCTGTTCTTCCTCATATCGCTGTTTAAGCAGATTAATATTCTCGCCCGCCAATTGAGCATTGCGCACTTTGGCCATAATATTTTCCAATTCGGAATTTACATTTTCTAAATCCTTTTTCTGCTGAGCGTTAACATACAGGCTCCAATAGCCTAACCCAACCAGCAACACCAGGCTGAGGATCAGCAGAACATTTCTCTCTCTCATAGATACTCCATCAAAGATATAGACGAATGGCAAAGCTAATCGTGTTTTGCTCGTCTTCTTTTATCTTGTTTAGTAGCTGAACGTGCTTGAAGAAGTTTATTTTAATCAATCGGTTGATGTAGTTAATCAGCATCACATCCCCTAACAGCGGATCACTCAGCACTTTTCCTTGTACATCGATTTTGTATATGTACTCGTTACGGAATTTATCCAGAATTGATTGATCTTTTTCACCGATGCGCGTAAATGTTATTTTTTGGAAACGAATACTCTTGGGAGTTTCGTTGCTAAACAGCTTCATCACCGGAATGATCGGCGGACGATTTTTTACGAAACCCTGCAATTCAATATTTTTCTTATGGATGATGCCGATTTCTTTCTGCACCTGTAAATACTGCCCTTCGATGGGATTCAATTCTTCATACTGTTTTTGATACAGATGCACGAGGTTTTCTTTTTCATGGATTACTTGGCTTTGTTTAACGGAATAGTAGCCTAACAGCGCGGCCAGCGGAATGATGATCGTAATAAGCGTTACATTCAGTTTTTTAAAAATATTCCTCTTTTTGTAGGCCTGAGGCAAAAGGTTATACACTTTGGGACTACCCGAAACTGTACCGATGGTGGAGTAAAACTCGGCAAAATCGATCGTCCGCGTACTGTCTTTTTTAAATTGCGGCGCCAGTACAAAAAGCGGCAATGATAGACGCGAACGCAAATAGGGCAGCAGACTTTCCTTACGTACGCCGTAGCCGGTAACAAAAACACGTTCCACATAGCGGCTGACATCCCGACCCTGAATAAAAGCCAGGGAACGTAAAATTTCAGAAAAAAAGGTATGTAATACCGGATTTTGTTTAGTTTTTAAATCTTTTATTTTATCTAACAAACGACTGCGCAATACATTAGACTTCACATTTTCCTTGGTAGCTATTTCCTCGGGAGCGGGTAAGTCTTTTTCGGAGGGTTGAATTAGTTCATCTTTTTGACGAATGGAAACTTCCAGATTTCTGGCGCCAATACTGACATTACGGATAAATTCCAACTCGCCGCCTTTTAGAAAGCACATCTGCGTTAAATCGTATTCGATATCGATAACCAAATCCCGCCCAGGACGGAACACCATCTTCCGATAGGCTTTTTGAATTGCCGCCGGTCTCGGAATAAGGCGGGACAGAGGAAGACCGGCATTATCAAAAATGTTGGTATAATACAAAACAACATTTTGCGGAACGGCAACTATCAGCAATCGCCACTTAACCAGTCCGTCCTGCTCAAACTCATCTAAAATCTCATAATTCCAGATGGAATGCTCATCAAAGTTTTTTAAATCCTCTTCATTTTTGTGGAATAGCGCCTGTTCTAATTCCTTCTTGTTTTTCATTTTAGGGAAAAGAATCTGACGGATGCTCACCTCGGGGCTGAATATGCTGGCGGCAATTTCCATTCCTTTTTTATAGACTCTGGCTTTGATGTTTTCCAGAGCAATTTGCATGGCTTTTTGCCGGTCTTTTTCTTCCACCGGAAATTTTTGAATGCCCCACTCTTTAGCCTGAACTTCGCCGCCGGAGGTTCGCGCTACAATATAGCGAATTTTATCGGGTTCAATATCCAGGGCTAAACTTTTTTGGGCATGTAAGTTCTTAAAATAAGAGAGCCTTTGATAGAATTTATCATGGACATATATTTTTGAAGCAACTTTTTCTTCGGGGGCAACCCGAGCGTATTTCCCCTTTTCAGTCGACGCGCTGCCCTTTTTCTGCGGCGCCGTGGCGCCGTCCGGTTTTTTTTTGCCAGACAAATTGCCTGTTGCAGACGTCTTGTTTTGTTTTACAACGGGTGTTTCTTTAGGCGGGCCGGGTTTTCCTGTTGCAACAACCTTCTTATCCGGCGCTTTTTTATGGCCGTCGTTTTTATTAGCCGGTTGACGATTAGTTTTACTCTTTTTATCCATCTGGAAAATATCCTTGAAGCATCCAATTAAATGTTCCGCTTATAAAAATGTACTCGGCCATTTTGCTGATTATTTTAGCAATTAAAAATTATTGCTTGAGTTGCCATGTTGTATGATTAATAACCAACGGACCGCCGTTTACAGAGAGGCGCATTAACTGTTTAATTCGTGAACGGTTACGAATCACTATAAATCGATAATACCACCATTTTTTGGTTGTGCCTGTCACATCTCCGTTTGCGATTAATCCGCCGCTAAGCACTCTGGAAAAAATCTGCCATTGGCTAAGAAAGGTGCTTCCTTTAAAAGGGAGGTAAATATTGCCAAACGTCAGGCCAAAGGGCCAGGGGCTGGTTTTAATGAGTACGCTTCGGCCTGCCACAAAATTACCCACATTGATCCAGTTAAACGTTCCGAATATGAGATTTTTTTCTACAAAAGTAATATTTCTGTGAAAGTTAAAAAAATGATTAACAACCAAATCACCGGGGAAGTATTGCGTTGGTTTAGCTAAATTGCGCAGTTCGTCGTAATCGAACAGCGGCATATTGGCAGCAAATTTTTTATAGCTCTTGGGCGGAATAGTGACTACATATTTCATATCGCCGGAAGTATAAACGGCATAATCGGAAACATCGCTATAACTCATACCCTTGATTAAAGTTCGCGCGTAGCCCTGGCTTATACCGACAGACTGAACGACAATGCTGTCTTGCTTAGGCAGCCGTATTGTTATTTGGGCGAAAGTGCCCGCACCGGTTGAAATTTTTTCCTTGTAATTATGCAATGTAGCCACACTATGCTTGGCGGAAGTCTCTAAAATTCCCCGAACGGCGTATTCCATTCCCGATTGCGCGGCGTAAAAGGCACGCGATTCATTGATGTTTACCGTTTGCATACGTGCGTCGGAAACAACCAGTGTAACCAGAGTAATACCCATCAATCCTAAAAACAGGATAAAGATCAACGTGTTTAGCAGGGCAAAGCCTTCTTCCCTGCGTATATATCTAATTACGTATGTAGACTTTTTCATTCAATGTAACCGTCTTGCCGTTAAGTAAAACCGCTAATCGGATATGGATATAATCTAATTTCTTTTTATCTGTAGTTTTATTCAGATCCTTATCTAGATAAATGAACGGGTCTTGCTGTAAATTTTTCAGCAGAACCTGCCAGCCTTCCGTATCCCAGCGCCGCTCAAAAAGGTTGGCCTTGCGTCGGAAGCGCAACGTATGGCCATCCGTGGTTTTAAAGGCCAGCGTTTTGGATGAAAGTTTGCCTGTACCAATTATCCGGTGCGGTTCCATCATTTGTAAGTCCCGTTTAATGCGGCTCAACGTTTGCCGTAAATCCCATTGGGCTGTCGTGTTATCTCCTACGATCTTAAATGTCTGAGCATTCATGGCCACAATGCCGTAAGTTAAAACCGACAAAATTCCCAAAATAACCATCGAAACAACTAATTCGATCAGCGTAAACCCATACTCGGCATTTGCCGTGTTTTTCCATTTCGCCTGGCAGTTCATTTTTTTTCGTGATATTTTGTGAGACGGACGCTTAATAGAAATCCCTGAGGTAATTGCGGGTGGGTTACTTTTACCTGTACTTCCCAGGCATCAATACGGGCATTCCCCCAATTGGTAATTTTTTTAACAGTCACCTTACGATGGTAGCCCTTCCCCAACTTTTCATTGGCCGTAAATTGTGCCGGATTTTTATACCAGTCCCAGTGACTCTCCTTTTTGCCGATGATTTCTTCTAATTTATCTTCGGCATAGGCCACCATCTGATTCATTAGCGCGCTTTGAGCTGCACGTACTGATATTTGGCCATACAATGAAAAAATCGCCGGCAAAGCTACGCCAATAATAATAATAGCAATAACCAGTTCCATTAATGTGTATCCCTGCTGCGCCGTCCAGCGGGCAGGATGATTTTGGCGTAAATTCTGTCGCAATTTCATCACCGTTTAAATTTACAATTATGTAACGTGTTTAATACGGCGCTCCCGTCTTTGCTGCCGGTTTTGCAAAGAGAACAGATAAGTTTGGACGGTAAAAAGAAAAATCGCAAATCAGGGAGAAATAAATGGGAAAAACGGTGAAGCTGACAACAACTTCACCGATATCTCCCTGCCGGAAATGACACATCGGTAAAAATCAAAGCTACCAGCTACGTCACTTAACCACAAGCTCGCCTTTGGCATTCACCGACACACTATACTTTTTACCGTCATGTTTCTTCGGCTCCTTTCCATCCTGGAAAAAGGATTTGGGATTGGAGTGGTACTTATTGACGGCTTTTTTCAGCGTATAGGTCGGATCGGCCGTTACCTGCTGCGAAAAATACATCATGATGGCCGCCTCAATGGCTTTTTGATTTGCTCGATCAGCCGTTTTATTTGCGCTTTTGGTCAAATCCAGATACTTCGGTACCGCAATGGCAGCCAGAATACCCAGAATCACAATAACGACAACCAATTCGATCAAGGTAAAGCCTTTTTGGTTCTTGGTGACACGCATGCTAACTCCTCCTGCGTTTATTAATGGATTATTTGTTAATTATAGGATATTCAACATATCCCACATGGGTAAAAACATGGCCAACGCCAGCAACAAAATCATGCCGCCTAAGACCACTGTTACAATTGGTTCTATCAAAGAAGTCAGATTCTTCACTGTATCTGCAACCTCGCGGCTGTAATATTCGGAAATGCTGGCCAGCATTTCGTCCAGGCTGCCGGATTTTTCTCCTATGGACAGCATTTCCACTAATAGCGCCGTAAAGTAGGGACTTTGCCCTACCGAGTTAGAGAGATCTTCTCCTGCACTTATTTTATCGGCGATTATTTTCAATTCTTTATTATAAACCTCATTTCCCATGGTTTTGCGCATGATTTCGAACGCTTTTGTAATCGAAATACCGGTTTTATTCATGGTGAAAAATAAACGAGTAAAGCGGGCAATATTCACTTTGCGAACAAACTCTCCCATTATGGGCAAATGCAACAGCAGATTATCAAATTTCAATTTCCCGGCCGGGGTTCTGATGTAATAAACGATGCCGACAATCAAAAGAACCGTTGCCACTAAAATAAGCAATCCATAATCGGCAATGTAATCGTGCATGGCGATTAGAATGCGCGTAGGCAGGGGCAGTTCTTTACCCGATTGCTGGAATAGGGGCATAAAATTGGGAATAACCGTAGTCGTAAATACGATAAAAGCTCCGACCAAACCGATCATCACGAACAAGGGATAGCGGAACGCTTTTTTAACATCTCTTTTCATCTGAGCATCATCTTCTAAATAGCTGTGTAAATAACGTAACGTTTCTTCCAGCGTACCGCTCACTTCGCCTATTTTTACGGAATTAACATAGATGGGAGGAAAAATTTTAGGAAATTGCGATAAAGCATCGGAAAGCTTGCTGCCTCCTTCCACATCCTGTGTAATGATTTCAATGACCTGTTTGAAATTTTCGTCCTTTACCTGCTCGCGCAAGGCTTTAAGTCCGGTTACAATGGGAATGCCCGCCTTAAGCAGTGTGTACAATTGTTTGGTAAAATGTAAAACAATATTTTCTTTTACCGCCAACTTGAAAAGATTGGTATTTTTCTTGGATTTCACTTCCCGTACTGAAATCACCAGCATATTCAACTCTTTAAGCTGACGTTTAACCTCGGGAATATCCGGCGCCATCAGCACGCTTTCGATGGTTCTACCCTCTTCGTTGACCGCTTTGTACTTATAATTTGGCATTGCTTAAATGCGCCTCTTTCAATGAATGAATATATTCCAGTACCACTTACTTAATTCACTCCCCCAAAAAATAAGAATGACTGCGCTGAGTGAAAAAAACGGAGCCATGGGGATATATTTATCGGAACGCCCTGTAATTCCTCTTCGAATAACATAGTAAATCAAAGCCAGCACAAAGCCCAGATACAACGCTATAAGAGTTGTCTTCCAGCCTAAAAAGAATCCCAGAATGATTGCCAGTTTTACATCGCCCATGCCCATGCTTTCCTGCCTAAAAATTTTAGCGCCTATAACGGCAATTACATACATAGCGCCTCCGGCAACTACGGCGCCTATTATGGCCTCCTGCCAGTTAATGGTTCTGCCCAATAAATTGATTACTACTCCAAACAACAGTATACCGATTAATACTCTGTTTAAAATGAGCTTTACATCCAAATCGATAACCGAGACCACCAACAAAGCGTACATGAGAACCAAATAAAAAATAAAATGAAATGAAACGCCCAGTTTTACATAGGCCAGTACAGCTAACAACCCCGCTAATAATTCGATAACAAAATAACGCCACGAAATCTTCTGGCCACAGTAAGCGCACCTTCCTTTTAAAAGTAAAAACGATAGCAACGGAATATTATGATAAAATTTAATCGTCTGTTTGCAATGCGGACATTGGGACCGCGGACGTAACAGCGACATCCCAATGGGCAGGCGGTAGATGCAAACATTTAAAAAACTACCGATAATTATTCCGCTTAAAAATACCAGAGCTATTTTCATTTTAGATCAGTTTAAAATCAGTTGTATCCGAACCGCCAGGCGGATGCATCTCTTCGACTACAGCATCAGGTTCGGTCTTTTCAGCTTTTACTGGTTGCGGATAGCGTAAAACTTTGATTGCATTTCTGTTAAGAATACGCTTAATTCGCGCAATAAGTACATCCCCCTTGATGGGCTTATTCAGATAATCATCGGCTCCTAATTCCAGCCCCTTCACTTCATTATCAGCCCCTTCCATACTAGTCAAAATTAGTACAGGAATATGCCGGGTGGAACGCTCTGCTTTTAGATGTTGCAGCATTTCGTAGCCATCCATTTTAGGCATCATTATATCAAGCAAAATAACATCAGGCGGCGCCTCCACCACTTTTTGCAAACCGGCTATGCCATCTTCCGCTTCCTCCACCTTCCATGGCGAGAGTTTCTCGATCATTTTGCGAATCATCATTCGCGAAACTTTGTAATCCTCCACAATTAAAATTGTAATATCGTGATCATCCTTCTTTGAAGGTGTTTGTACCGGCGTTTGGGGTATAATTTCATTAGCCGGTATTTCTGCGGCAGGCCCTTTCGCCGGTTTTTCTGTTTTCTCCGCTTCGCCCTTGGCTTTGGCTGCGTCCAGATTACCTTCGTTGATGGTTCTAAGCATTTCCTTATAGTCGGTAATTCCTTCGGCGATTAGATGCATGGCATCTTCAAATAAATTCCGGAAGCCATTTTTTCTGGCAGTGGCCCGTAATTCCATCAAGGGCTTTTCATTGTTGATATTATCCTTAAGCTCTTGATCGAGAATAAGAATTTCGTAAACACCGGTACGTCCCTTATAGCCGCTAAAATTACACTGCTGGCAGCCGTGCGCTTCGTATATCTGCGGATCATCGTGCAGTTGATGCAGCATATAAGACAGCTTAGGATCGATTTTATCATCGGATACGCGCGTTTTACAAGCCGGACAGAGCTTGCGCACCAGCCGCTGGGCAATAATGGCCTGCACCGATTCGGTAATTTTAAATTTATCCACACCCATATCCCGCAAGCGCGTTATGGTGCCGAAGGTATCGTTGGTATGTAAAGTGCTCAGTACAAGATGCCCGGTCTGCGCGGCCTGTACGGCTATTTCCGCTGTTTCTCTATCGCGAATTTCACCCACTAAAATCACATCCGGATCTTGCCGAAGGAAGGAACGTAAAGCGCTGGCAAAGGTAACGCCCGCTTTCTCATTTACCTGTACCTGATTTATGCCCTCCATCACATATTCTATGGGGTCCTCAATGGTCAAAATATTAGTGGTTACGGATTTTACGCGGTTAATTGCCGCGTAAAGTGTGGTGCTCTTTCCTGAGCCGGTAGGTCCGGTTACCAGCACCATGCCCTGATGGAATGAAAAACACTGTTCTAACCGTTCCCTGTTAGTGCCGCGGATACCAAGTTTATCAAACGAAACCGCCGCCCGGCGCTTATCGAGAATACGGATTACCGCTTTTTCTCCGAAGCTGGTAGGTAAAATGGAAACACGCAGATCGATATCGGTATCGTCAATATATATTTTTGCTTTGCCGTCCTGCGGTTTACGCGTTTCGGCGATATTTAAATCGGAAATGATTTTTATACGGCTTAATAAACTGGCCTGCGAGGTTTTAGGCACTTCCATTAAATTCTGCAAAATACCGTCCACACGAATACGCACATCAACGGCAGACTCTTTGGGCTCGATGTGAATATCGCTGGCGCCCTGTTCCACGCCTTCGGTCAAAATTTGATTAACCAGTTTGACTACAGGCGAAGGATTGGCATCAATTTCTTCTCCGGGAATATGAATTTTAGAACGATATCCGCCATCATTTACCAAAGAATTTAACACCTTGTCCGATGCATAGTAGACGTTGATTTTTTCTTCTATTTTTTCGCGAAAAGCAAAATAGGTTTTTACGTATTTTCCGGTTAATGTCTCGATTTCACGTTCGCAATCGAGATTAGTTGGATTGAAACTGGCAATGAAAACTTCTTTTTCGTTCATCTGAAAGGGCACAAACAAATACTTCCGGCACAATTTTTCAGGAATCGCCTCCAGCGCTTTTTTATCTAATTGCGTTTGATCCAAATTTACGAAAGGAATTTTCAGAGCGCCTTCCAAAAACTCCACGATGTCCTGAGGCAGCAAGTATTCATTTTTTACCAACACGTCAAAAAAGTATTTTTCTGAAGAAAAACGCTGGGAAAGTTCAGAATACAAATTTTCGTCTATGATCTGATAATAGATCAGGGCTTTAGCCAGCCAATCATCTTCGAATGTATGTTTATTCTTTAATTCCATGATACATGGCAATTCGTTTTATGGCACATATGGTTACTTAATAAAATTATCGTATGTTTTAGATTAAACCTTAGGGGAGAGTGCGTTTTTTTATAAAAGAACTTGAGCGCTCTTTTAGTGGTCGGTTATCAACTTTCAGTTGTTAAATATTGGTTATTGGTTAATCGTTATTTAAGGCTGAGAGCTAATAGTTAAAGATGACAAAACGTTGCTTGAAGATTGGGGATTGGAATTTATTTGAGATTTGTTGTTTGAAGACTGAGATTTGCGGTTTGAGTGAGAAAAAGAAAAAGAGCAAATCAAACGGATGAGTACGATGGAATGCTGGATTGATGGAGAATGTAAAAACACACCGACTGAATTTCGCCACAGGGGGCGCCTTCGGCGCCGCTTTTGCGGAAATCATACGGGAAGCTACCTGCTATTGCAGCTTTGCGAGCCCCTACCGCCAGCGCCAGCTGCCCGGACGACGCGGACGGGAAACCGGTTCACCGCTTTGCACTAATACAACCGGTTCCTCTTTTGCGGTTGTCGTTGCCCCGACTGTAGCCGCCGGAAAATATTTTTTAGCGGTGGGATCGATGCGGAAAGCTTTTTCGGCGGCTCGGATGATTTCCGGCCGTAAACCTTCCGAAGCGATTTCTTCGGTGTATTTACGGCGACCGGCCACCAATTCCTTGATGTAAAAATCGATTTGTTCCTGTGAATAAAACTTGTGTACGTCGTACTCGTCCAGCGGGCGTCCCTCCACAGCCATAATGGATTTGGTACCGAGGATGCCTTTGGTGTAGGTGTTGGTGCCGCGCAAATCGCCGCGCTGAATAGCCGACATCAACTGCAAGGGCACACGATCGGTTTTACGCACCATGCGTTTTTTGGTTACGCCGTTTTCTTCATACGTTTCGATAATTTCACCCATACCGCCGGTATTGTACATCATAAAGCGTACTTTGCCCGGATATTTATCCACCAGCGACATAACGATATCGTAAAAGCGGTTTACCTTGCGTCCGCGCGAACCGACAATAAAGGGATCGGTGCCCACAATGCGTACCGATTCCCCGGCTTTGGCCGGATTGGATGCATAACTGTGGGTGGACTCGCCCCATAAGTAGGATAACACGCCCTGTTCCGGCGTCAGTTCCTGGGCAAAAGGCATGATGGTATTACGACGCGTGATAAAGGCAAAAATCAAACCGTCCATCTCGTCCAATGTCGGCAAATTAACCGTCGGCGCGCTGATGGGTACTAACTTGCCGTTTTCTTTCACCTTCAACTGATGACGAAAGACCACCGCCCGGCCGTTGCCGCACAGGCTTTCATCCAGAAAATCAATCTCGCCTTTGTAATTGCGCATCACGTTTTCCAACAGCGCCGATTTGTGAACCAGGGCATTGTACATGGCTTCCTGCTGATCGGGACGCACGTCGGTTTTCACATAAAAATTATTTTCCGAGCCTAAGGCCGAGCCGTCGTCCCGCAAAAAGACGATATCATCCTGACACACTTCGGTTTTTTCGCCGCGGCTGTGATCCAGCCCCAACTGATGGCAAGACCAGGTAGACTTGCCTGTAGCCGTCATACCAAACAAAAAGACGCCGAATTTTTTTAACCGACTATCGTTAGGATCGCGCACGGTAACGATTTTGGAGCCGGAATGCAGTCCCAGCATGCCTTGCTCATCGGCGCGCCACATGGCCTGGCGCAAAAAGCCCTTTTTATTCTCTCCTAAATAATCTGAACCCAAGGCAATGTTCAAATTATATTCCGGCAAGGCCAGCACCTGAGCGCGCAGGATATGCTCTTCCGGAATGTGGATCATAATAAAATTCGGTCCCGGCCGGCCGGATGGATCGAACATGGTGCTGCCCCACATGTAAGCATTGCGCACATTTTTAGGATCGGCCGTGGACACATAGAGGTCGCAGACGGGATTGTAGTGGTTGTTATTACCCATCTGCCGGCGGATATGCACAAAGGGTAGATTTTTTACTAGATGCAATACTTTTCGTAACTCTTCGGGAGCGTTGCGCACCACATCAAGCTGGCTGCTCAGCGGTTTGGGCAGACGCACGCGTTCGCTGCCCAGATAAACCGTCTTTTGCGCCATGCGGCTGGAAAACTTAGACGACCATACATGGGAGCCGTAAACGGTTGGATTGGCATATTTGCGCGCCTCTTTCTCCAGATAGCGCATATCCACGGTTTTCACGTTTTTACCGTGCAGCAGCGGCGCTAATTCATCATAAAATTTTTTATAATAGGCTTCGTCATATAAGTTTTCGTACATATCAGGCACCTTGTTTCCTTATGCTTGGTCATCCTGTAAGATCGAAACCGCGACCTGTTGTGGTAACGCGTCCCGTCCACCTATAATTGATTCAGAACTTCCTTCATGTTTTCCACCGCCTGAGCGGGCGATACTTTGGCCACGTTTATCTGAAAGACTCTGGCCAGTTTGAACAGCCGGCCGAACTGCCGCTTCTGCAACTCCATACGCTCGTTTTCCTTAATCAGCAGATGCGGATTGTAGAAGGGCGCTGCCGAGGCGCTGCCCGTGCCCATGCTCAGTCCGCTGCTGAGTATTTGCACGGCGTCTTCGCCGGCAATTTCCTTAACCGGTTCACCCAACGGATCGTTCTTCATTAAAAAGACGGCGCCGAGGTCGATGCGTTTAACATGCTTTTGCATGCCGCCCAGCCAGTAAGGATCGAACATGGCCGCCGATGTTTTGGAGGCCCAGAAGCAGTACGGCATACCGCGGTCCAGCGGGCAGGAATCTTCTAACGGACAATTCTGCACCTGGCAGTCTTCTTTTTTGGTGATTACATTCTCGCATTTGCTGCGTTCATACAGGCCTTCCAGATATGGAATGAATTTAGCCGTATTAGTGGGCATGTACAGCTTACGCTCGGGCGTGTCGGCCGCGGCAAATCCGCCGCCATATCGTGTAAACAGGATATCGTTGGAGTGTAACGCGGCGTCTTCATCCTGTAAAAATTCATAAAAGACGTCGGATTTTTTGGTTCCCCTGGGTCCTAACAGTACAAAACCGCGTCCGCGGTAATCGCCGGACATACCGCGAATGGCGTGCAAGTCAAACAGCCGCTCGCCGATATCGGTGACCATACCCAGCGCCAGACTGCGCAACGAGCCGTATAAATCGGCATTAAATAAAATGCCCGTTTTAGTATCCGAATTGTAAAAGCCATAAGGCTGACGACCAACGGCGTCTTCCACGGCATAAATAATACCGTGCGGTTCCAGTTCGGCCTCCAATTGCGCCGGATACCAGTTCTCCATCCAAAAATCATTTAAATGACCGCTGTTGGTGCGCAGTTGGATAATCACGCCGTTGATGTTGGCGTTCCATTCATAATAACGGTCAAATTTGAGCTGCGCCTCGGCCTCGGCCACCAGAGCGTCGCGTTGTTCAATGTTGATACGGGCGTCGATTTCCACCGGCTTTCGCAAATGTGTACGGTAATTGCTCAGGGCCACGGACTTCACTTTGGCCGGCGTCTTTAATTTACGCAGGGCTTCGCTAATGCGATTTAGACCTTCTTCGATATTCTCCATGGAAGTGGAGTAGGAAATACGGATGAAGCCCTCGGCGCCGAAAGCCGCGCCGGGCACCAGGGCCACGCCGGCTTCGCGCAGCAGATAATAGGCCAGTCCGTAAGAGTTACGGATATGCACGCCCTGATGTTCCTTGCCGAAATAGCTGGCGATATTGGGAAAAGTGTAAAACGCGCCTTCCGGTTTGTGGCAAGATACGCCGGGGATGCTCTCCAGGCGGTGCATCAGGTAATTGCGCCGTTTTTCAAACTCGGCTACCATGCGGTTGATTTCAAAGGGCGGGCCGGTCAGCGCCGCCAGACTGGCCCACTGCGAAATGGTCGAGGCGTTGGAAGTGGAATGGCTCTGAATTTTATTGGCGCCGTTGATGATATCCGCCGGGCCGGCCGCGTAGCCGATGCGCCAGCCGGTCATGGAATAGGCTTTAGACACGCCGTTGATGATAATTGTCTTTTGCTTGATGGACGGACTGAGCGAGGCGAAACTGCTAAACTTAAAATTTTCGAATACTAATTTTTCATAGATTTCATCGGCAATCACGAACAGATCTTCGCCTTCGATGACTTCGGCCAACGCTTGCAGGTCTTCTTTGGTGTAGGCGGCGCCGGTGGGATTGGACGGATTGCACAGAATCAAGGCCCGCGTGTTGGCCGAGATGGCGTTACGCAGCTCTTCCGCCGTCAGCCGGAAACCGTTTTCCTCTTTTACGTTGACGATTACCGGTTTTCCGTTGGCCAGGCGCACCATCTCCGGATAGGACACCCAGTAAGGCGCCGGAATGATCACCTCATCGTCGGGATTAACAATGGTTTGCAGCACATTGTAAATGCTTTGCTTGGCCCCGTTAGAGACGATGATCTGCGTGAAGGGATCATACTCCAGCCCGTTATCGTCCATCAGCTTTTGGGCAATGGCCTTACGCAGCGGAACGATGCCGCTATTGATGGTGTACTTGGTTTTGTTTTCGGCAATGGCTTTTTGTGCCGCTTCTTTTATAAACTCCGGTGTGGGAAAATCCGGTTCACCCACGCTGAAATCGATGATGTCCCGCCCTTCGGCCCGTAAGGAGATGGCTTTGGCGGAAATTTTCATAGTGGGAGAAACGCCAATCTGTTTTATCCGTTCGGAAACCATTCTATTTCCTTGTGGTTGTTTGTCGGTTAGCTGTCAGCTATTAGCTGTTAGTTTTCGCTTATCAGTTATCAGTAATTAGTGAGTTCACTCTAAAAAGGTCTCTCACTGTCATTTTCCCACCACGAAGTGGCTCCTTTCCCGTAGGGATCACTCCGTGGCGGAAAACGGGACGGCCTTTGCCGCGAGGAGCAAGGCAAAGAGAAATCCATTGTTTGTATTGAGGATATAAGATTTCTCACTGCGTTCGAAATGACAAAAACCGGTTTTTAGAGCAGACTCATTAGTAATTTAAACTTAAGTCACAACATAGGTCACTGAGCACACAAAGAGTTTTATTTACTATCTGCCCAATCCTGATACCTGATACTTCCTGTTTAATACTTATCCCTTAACTTAACACTTTCCTGGTTCCTGCTTCCTCATTTTCCTATACTTCAAAATTTTATATCACTACAAAGCACACAGAGGACCCAGAGATTGTCTATTTACTCTTTTCTCATTACTGATACTTGATATTTACTACTTAATATTTCACTCTTCCCTGATTCCTGTTTCCGGTTTTTCGTTAAGCGATTCGCTGCCTGTACGATTAACGTTTTACTATTTTCTGTTTTCTGTTCACTACCTAATACCTGCTCCCTAATACTTACAACTTAATACTTAATACTTGATCCTTTATTCTTCTTTATTAAGCTTCTTCTTCAAAAACGCTTTCAAATCCGCGCCGGTGAGCGCTTCTACCACATCCGGCAGTTGCGAAAGAATCTCGGCCACCTGTCCGGTCAGTTTGGAGGAGCCTAATTTGCCGTCGTTTTCGATCATCACAATCTTGTCCACTTTGGAGAGCGGTTCGGCCACGGCGGAGGCCAGTTCCGGCATCTTTTCCATAATCATCTGGTAAACAGCCGCCTGATTATATGTTTCGTACGCTTTGGCTTTCTCGGCCAGGGCGTCGGCTTCGGCTTTACCTAATTGCCGCAGGCTTTCGGCCTCTAATTCTTTCTCGGCCTTTTGGGCTTCCAACTTGCCTTCGGCTTCGGTTTTGATGCGGTAACTCTCGGCTTCTGCTTCGGTTTGGATTTGGAATTTGCGCGCTTCCGCCGGTTTAATGATATTGGCTTCCAGTTCTTTCTGTTTTTTAACGATGCCCAACTCTTCCAATTTGGTGGCTTCTTCCAACTCGACCTTTTTGACGGCGTACTCTTTGCGTTTCAGCTCTTCCTGCAGTTTGAAGCGCTCCAGTTCGTAGGCCATATCGGCGCGGGCCTTTTTAGCGTTCACATCCACCTGCGATTCGGCTTTTTTAGCTTCGTTAATCCAACTGGCTTTGGCGATTTCTGCCTCAGCCGCCAGCCGGGCCACTTCCCCTTCCTTGCGGGCTTCTGCCGATTTGATGGTCATGTCGCGGTCTTTTTCCGCCTGATCCACTTCGGCTTCGTACTTGGCCTGGGTGATATGCGGCATGCTCAACGCATCTAGGTAGCCCTGGCTGTCGCTGATGTCGCGCAGACCAAAGGACATGATCATCAGACCCAACTTACCCAATTCCTTGCCAGCTTCGGCAATGACCTTTTCGGCAAACTGGTTGCGTTCGGTGAACATCTGTTCCACCGTTTTTAATCCAACCACTTCACGCACCTTGTTCTCCAGAATTTTGGAAGAAACATCCAAAATACCTTCCGAACCTTTGTTTAAAAAATTGGTGATGGCCAGATAGAGCGGATATTCATCCATATTGATTTTAACCTGCGCGCTGTACTCCACGGTGATGGGAATGCCGTTGTGGCTGAGCACATCAACGATCTTACCGTGCACCGGCACCACTTCGATGGGCAGACGTTCTACGCGCTCGGTCATGGGATTGACAAAGGCGCCTCCGCCTATACGGTAGCGAAAACCAATTTCACGCTGCGTGCCGTCGGGCAGTGTAATGCTGTTTTTCTTTCCGCCGGAAATAATCATCACTTCGTTTGGGCCAACCTTGCGATACTGTTTGGCATAGAAGATAATAATCCCGGCAATGATCAGTAATACGACCGCGATTAGGATGATGAGAGTGAGCAAATCCATTACAACCTCCTGTATTGCATCAAGCAAATAAAAAATTTGTCTTCAAATTTAGGTAATTTTTTTATGCGTTCCAATTAATATTTTAACTTTTTATGGTACATGTTTAAGCGGGATTTTACAAGAACATACACGCTGTGTAGGGCATGCGATAATAGTGTCTTTCCGGTCGAGGGCAGAGCGCACAAAACCTTTGCGAACCTTTTTAAGGTTCGTAAAGATAAAATGTGTAAAGTATGAACTAAACCTTACGAATCCTACATGCTCCTTTAGAGCTTGCCCCTTTGGGGAGAGGATTTGCAAGGGAGGCAAACTGATGCAGCGGGGGATATGGGCTATAAATTCTTTTCCAGCGCCTTTAAAAGAAGCTCCTCTTCCTCCTCATCCACCGTCCGTAAATCCAGATGCAGCATGTCATCAGCTATGTAGCCAATGACGGGTGGTTCATTGTTGCGCAAGGCCGCGGCCAGTTTGGCGGCGCTGCTTTTGCCCGGAACAATCTGAATGGCGTAGGAAGGCAGTTCAACTGTTGGATAGGCGCCGCTGCCCACTTTACCGGCGCCTGGAGCCACACGCATCTGCACCCACAGCGCCTCAGGCAGTTTGTGCACAAATTGTTCGCAGCGCGCTTTGAGTTCATCCGCCGAAGCAAGCAGCGCCCGGTGCGCCGCTAAGCGCTGCTCCGTTCCTTCAGCATACAGATATTGCAGCAGGGTTTCCTGCAGGGCTTTTAAAATAAATTTATCCAGCCGCAAGGCGCGCAGCAGGTGATTTTTGGCGCATTTTTGCACCCAGGCCTTTTTGCCCACAATAATGCCGGCCTGCGGTCCGCCCAGCAGTTTATCGCCGGAAAAGGAAATTAAATCCACGCCGGCGCGGACGATTTCCGGAACTTCCGGTTCTTTCACTTTTTCTATCCGCGAAGTGGCCGCAAAGGAACCGCTGCCTAAATCATAAATCAGGGGAATAGTATATTTTTGACTAAGAGCCACAATATCTTTAAGCGGCGGTTTATGCGAAAACCCATGGATTTCATAGTTGCTGGTGTGGCAAATCAAAATGCCGCCGGTTTTGGCGGAGATAGCCTCTTCGTAATCGTTAATGTGCGTTTTATTGGTGGTGCCCACTTCGCGCAGTTTAACGCCGTTCATTTTCATCACTTCCGGCATGCGGAACGATCCGCCGATTTCGATCATTTCCCCGCGGGAAAGGATGACCTCTTTGCGATAACCGATGGTATTGAGCATCAACATCACGGCGGCGGCGTTGTTATTGACGGCCAGCCCGTCTTCGGCGCCGCTCAAAAGGCGCAGCAAAAACGACACGTGGTCGTTGCGCTGTCCGCGTTTACCGCTTTGCAGGTCAAACTCCAAACTGCCATAGCGGCTGACCTGCATCATCTTGCGGGCAATGGCTGCAGCGATGGGCGCTCTTCCCAGACCGGTGTGCAGCACCACGCCGGTGGCGTTGATCACCGGTTTCAAGGAGCCGTTCAGCAACTCGTTAATCTGACTATTTAGCGCACTTACTATGTTATTAAAAATGGTTTCTTTATCTTTGTTCAAAAATTTCTTTTTCCCGGCAGAAGCGCGCAATTCATTCAGATGCCAGACAATCATCTGTTTTAAATAGGCCGGTTGGATTTGCGGAAAGGCCTCCGTCAACTGCTGTAATAATACATCCACCGAAGGAATTTTACTGAGTAAAGTTTGTTCGTTCATATTTAAAATCACCATAATGTGAATAACAATACGCTAAAACCGTTTCATAAGTATCGCTAAACTTTCAATCCGCAATTAAATAGGCTATATGAAAAGCGGAATATAGCTAAAAATGTCATTCTCAACTGGATTGAAAATCCATAAAAAACAACATATTATAGATTCCCGCCTGCGCGGGAATGACACATGATACGACGTTTTCACACAGCCTAAAGTCGTGGGCTATCGTAAAATGTTATCTTAAAAAAATCATCTTGCGTACCTGCACAAAAGAGCCTGCCTGCAGCCGGTAAAAATACACGCCGGAAGCCAGGCCGCTGCCATCAAATGTAACACGATATGCTCCGGCCGCCTGATTACGGTTAACCAGCGTCTGTACTTTTCGTCCTAACGCATTGTAAACGGTCAACTGTACATAGCTAAAAGCTGACAACTGATAGCTGATAGCTGTATACGGATTAAAGGGATTCGGATAATTAGCCTCCAGCCTAAATGTGCCTGTGGGCTGCGGATTTGCGCCGGCAACGGCCGATGGCTGCTCCACCGTAAAGGTATACACACCGGCGGGCGCCACCAATGGTTTGGTAATGGTTTTGCCCAGGTTTGATGCGGCCGAAATATAATAAAACACTTCCGTGCCAGCCGGCTGGCCGGGAATCTCTGCGTAAAAACTGTCGTTAGCGGCCGTGGTCATGGCCTGCTGCGTAAAGCCCTGTGTAGTATCCACCGACCAGAACAGCGCAGCCGAGCTGACGCCGCTGTTGGTGGTGATTTGGGCAATCACATCGTATGTAAGCTCTGTGTCGTAAGCATGACGGATGGCGGCGTGGGAAATCAATAAAGGATTACGCACACCCACTTCTTTGGTGATGCAATGAATGGCCCCTAAAGCGGTGATAATTTCGTTGCAATCGATACCAACCACATTGTAACCGGGCATGGCCTGGCGGTAAATACGCAATGCCGTGGTGTCGTATTGTTCCTCATATGTGGGCACGATAACCGTATGATTAACGATCACCGAATTAGTGTAGGTGCGGTAATCGCCGCCCTCGTCCGGATAGCGTCCGGCGGCGTCCGGCGGCATGGGAATGCGCACCACCTCGTAATCGCGGCCGTAACAGGTGCTAAAATTATCCAGTACGTATTGCAAATTAGCTTCAATTTGCGGACCGTCGGCTACACCGTCGGGATACTGTCCCACCAACAAAGTTTCTTCGTCCAACAGCTTCATATGCATATCAATATGGTGGATTTCATCGTAAGGCAGCACATCCATTTTGATATAGCGCGTCAGTCCCAGATAGCGGTTCATGATGTCGTCGATTTCAGCCTCGGTTTTACCGGAGTTTTCGTCTAAGATTAATTTGGATGAAAAACCGGTGCCGTGGCCGTCCACCATAAAATTTCCGCCGGTATGCGTCAAGTCGTCGGGCGTCTGGGTGGCTTCGTATTCCGGCAGGCCCATATAAGCGGCAAATTCCGAGGGAATCACATCGTCGTTGGGACGGGGACGGTTGTAAATCCAGTCGATAATATCCAGTGTGTCGGCGCCCGTTTCGTAGGCCGTCCATGGACCGTAATCGCGGCACCAGACCGTGTCGTAATTTTCAATTAAAAATTTAAGGTTTTTCAATTCTACGCCATGGTTTTGCAAATAGTATTTAACCTGATTGGAATCGCTGCATACGATATAAACCGTTACTTCTTCCTGGGCGTAATCCACAATCTGCGCCAGAATATCATAGTAGGATGTCCAGGTAATCATCAGGCCATGCAGTTCTTCCCACTCGGCCATGGCGCGCACCGGACTGGGCGGTGGGAAGGAATTGCCGCGTATGCTTTGCGGCGGCACATACGTTTTGAGCAGCTCCTTTTCCTGCGGCGTTAAATAATGCGGATGCGCTAATTGCCGGGCCGGTAATTGAACTGCCATTAAAAGTAGTAATAGAAAAATCCTCTTCACGATATTTTTTTCCTTGATTGCTATTTGTGTATCATGTCCTTCAACTGGTGAATATCCAGCCCCTTAAACGAAACGAATACAATTTCGCTGGATTCCCGCCTGCGCGGGAATGACATGGCGTACGGCGTTATGCCCCCGAAAACGGGATTTCCCCACCACGAAGTGGTCCCTTTGGGAAAGGGACGCCTTTGGCGGCGCTTCAGCGCAATATAAGAGAATCTGCAGCTTTTTTAGCGCATCAGCAGCATCTTAGCCATAGCCTTGTGACTGCCGGCCGTCAGGCGGTAAAAATACACGCCGCTGGCCAGGCTGCGGCCAGCCCCGTCACGGGCATCCCACAACACACGGTGTTCGCCGGCTGTCTGCACAGAATTAATCAGCGTACGCACTTTACGGCCGGTTATGTCGTAAACGACAAGTTTAACCGGCGCCGACTCGGGAATCTGGTATTGAATCATCGTCGACGGATTGAAGGGATTGGGATAGTTGCCCATCAGTGCAAAGGATGAACGCACTGCGCTCTTGTTTGCCGGAACATCGGCCACAACCGTTGAAAGGATTTCCGACGACCAGCCGAAACTGGTACCCACAAAATTCGATTCAAAGTGAAAGGTCAGCGCGCCGTCCGGATTATTGGCAACAATCTCCCCCGGATTGGTAGTTCCGCTAAAGGGACTGCCGTCCACTTGCGCGGAACTGGTGTTCGGGCCGTCGTAGATGGATAACTGGTCAAAATCGCTTAAGCTGAAAGAGTCGAAGATAACCTTTACAGCCGGGGCGCGGTTAGCCGGATAAAAAGTCATAGTCAGGCTTTCTTTATTGCCGTAATCGGCGTCGGCGCCGCCGCTGTCGTAAAAATAGCCGTCGTTTACATATACAGTATCGTCGGACATCAGATAGACCGGTTTGTAACCGATTACAATCGTAAAGGTATCGGTGTGAGAATAGGCGCCGGCCGTGACTGTGTAATAAATATCAGCTTCCGTGCCCGAGGGCGTGGAAGATGAAGCGGTGATATTAAAACGCGCGTTTACCGTGTCGCCGGGCGCCAGCGCGCCCAGGTTATCGGAATTACTGTTAAGCGTTAAATAGGCGCTTACGGTGGAAATACTTCCTACGGCTTCTGCAGAAACGGCATGGCCGCTATTGGTAGTGGGCACTATAAAATCCGCCGTTTCGCCAATATCCAGCGTTCCGTTACCGTTCCCGCTGGCTGCATCGTCAATGGAATATCCGCCGGTGGTTAAGACCGGCGCGTTGATTATAAGCTCAAGGTCAGATACCCAGGAATTGCCGGCATTATCGGTAAACGTTACGCGGCATGGAGCGCTGTGCTGATCGGGCGCCCCGTCTAATACATTCAAGGCAAAAGCATCAGGTCCGGGAATGGTAACGCCGGAAGCCATATCGCCGTAATCGTTGGTACTATCGCTAATTGTTAGATAGACATCGCTGGTGCTGAGCACGCCCTGTACGCCGAAAGCCGTTTCATTCCCCGTGTTGCGGGCGTTCACATTCAGTTGCAAGGCTTCATTATATTCGGCCTTGCCGTTGCCATTGCCGGTAGTAGTATCGTCGATGCTGTAACTGGCAATTTCAATCCACGGGCCGTTGGCGGAAACCACATCCACGTTTTTGTAAATGGTTTCACAGTTAAAGGCCGTAACCACCAGCAACGCGGTACCGGCCGTAAAATCCTGCGTAATAGTCACATCGCCGTTGGCGTCGGTCAAGCCGCTGTAATAGACGTCATTTTGGGAGATGGTTACCAAGGCGTCCTCCACCGGCTGCCCGTTGGAAGTAACCGTCGTGCTAAAATCCTGGCCTACGCGGATGGTTTCGTTGGAAAGGCTGAGGGCCGCCGGAGGGGCGGTACGCACCTGCATGGAGGGATCGCCAAAAGTAGTCCATGTTTGCACCGTTTCCAAATCACTGCTGGTATTGGATTCGCTCAGCATCAGGTTAAATCCATTCACCACAATGGCGCCGATGGTTGTGCGTTGTTCGCTGGTATTAATACCATTCTGTCCGGCATGATCATCATAATTATATCCGCCGGTTAATACATCCATAAAATAATCCTGGCCGCGCATGGGCGGGTCCCACGGCTGGCTGATGGTGGAGCCCAAAAACATAACCGCGCCGCCGCCGTCTTTTTTAAGCCAGGCTTCGGCGAAACAATCGCCGCTTAAATTAAACTCGCCGTTGTTGCAAGCGACAGAAATTATCCACGGCAGTAAATTGCCGTTTGTTAAATTATTTACATCATCATTATTAAAACCGGTGGTGCCCCAGCTGGTGGAAGAGCCGTGACCGGTATAATTGATCAAACTGGTGCCGCTGTTTACGGCATTACTGACATCAGTTTTGCTGGCGGAAGGATCATAAATAGCGTTGTAGTAATCAAAGGTAAACGGATCGAGTTTATCGTTCCAGATCACATCTTCGTGCTCGTAGTCTTTTTCATTATCATCGCCAGGCCCCTGATCGGAGGCAATGCCCGTAGCTGTGATAAACCAGTCGGTTCCGCCGCCCGGTGTTTTTTCGTAGTTAAGCACTTTATTCACCTGTACCGTTACATCGGAGGCGCTGTTGGCTGAGAGCCTGCCGATAGCAATATCGGGGAAATCATCGCTGCCGGAAACGCAGCCCATATCAGGGTCCATCGGTAAATTGGACGACGTGCCTAATTCGCTTTGAATATCTTCCCAGTCACCCACCAACTGCACATACAGTAGATTGGGATTTTCGTCGTATTTTTGCTGGATCAAACTCTTTACCAGTGTGCCAGTGGCTACCACTTCTTTATAAACCTTAAAGCCCTTTTCCTTTTTCCATTGAATATAGGGCGCAATGGCGCTTTCGTCGCGCGCCGTGGTAATGACTAACAAATCGCCGTATTGGGCCATGTGCAGAGAAGATGAAGAACGTGAGTTCACAAAAATGGAATTGTACATGCCCTGCACTTCACGAATTCTGTTCTCGTGGGAATTAGTCAGCGGATTGGTTGGCGGCTCATCGTTTTCGATTAAGCGTACGGTAAGCGATTTGTAAACGCGCAGGGTTTGGCTTTTTCCGTTATAACGAAAGGGATAGAAACGTACGCTGGTGCCGCGCACATCCCTAAAAATAAACGGCCGGATATCGTTGGCCAGATCCTGCGGGTACCACTCGCCGTTTAACGAAGCGGGATCGATTTCGTAAGGAATTTCCTCAGGGTTTTGGTCGCGATAGATAACGCCGCGTGAAGGAAGTAAGGGATGTTCCAGTTGAATATCTTCGTATTCTCCCGGAATGACAATCAAATCCATATTTTTTTGCGGCGGCAACTGAACAGCCACAGCAACATAGGGTAAACGGGCAAAGCCCTTATTTTCGAGGAACACACCGGAACTGATCACCAGATTGGAATACAACTCTCCCCCGTGCTCTTCGGTCGCTAACCGATACGAATGAAGAGCAAACGTCAACTCATAGGTTCCGGGTTGCAGATTTTTAAAATTAACTTGAAAATCTTTCGCAAAGAGAATTTGGCTAAATACAAATAAAAACAGGAGCATTCTTTTCATGAACTGAATCCTTTCATTAAAAAAGTGAACGACAGATACGTTTGTCAATGTACAAATTTTTTCCGTCAAAGAAAAGGCGGACTTCATTTGTACACTTCGTTCGCGCAGCTATTTGCTTATTACTTTATCAAATGATAAATTTAATTTTTAAAAGCGCCCTTGTACAACTTATCCGGGTTCGACGATGCTAAACCGCTTAAAACTATTGTTTCCCCTGTTGCTGATTACTATTTTGTTGCGTCCGGCGATAGCCGGGGAGCTGGACTTTCGCTGGCAAACCGGAGAGGAACTGACCTACAAAGTAAAGTGGTCCTTCATTCGTTTGGGCACGGTGCAATTGGCGGTTCGCGACTCGTTTATATATAATTCCATTCCGGTTCACAAGGTCACCTTTCGTATCGATTCCAATCCCATGCTTTTTTTTGTGAATATGCACTCCCGGTTTACTTGTTATGTTGATAGTCTTTTGCGTCCCGTTTACTACGTCGCCTCGGAAAGAAGCGGCAACAAACGTAAAAAGGCTATTTACAACTTTTACTATGCCGACAGTATTTTTACCATTGATTTTATGGATGAGCATGACACTACCAAATACCGGCGGGAAGTTTTACCTTTAAAAGAAACTGTGTTTGACGGCATCTCCCTGATTTTTTACTCACGCTTACATATTTCAAAGAACCATTCCGATACAGTTACCGCCTTTTTAGACGACAAGTTAGGCAAAGTGCATTTGAATTATCACGGCAGGGCAGACACCATTCATATCGCTTCATGGAAGGACGCGATCCCCACCTACTTTATAGATGGTGTGATCAATATGAAAGGTATTGCCGGAGTAACCGGGCCTTTCAGAGGTTGGTTTGCCCGTGATGCGCAGCGTCCGCCGCTCAGGGCATACGTGAAAGTCTTTATCGGAAATGTCAGCGCAGAGTTAGAATCGTGGCGCCGATGGCGACCGCCGGTGGATGATTAGTCCCAGCTAAACCGCCGATTTTTCGGCGATTATATCTTCTTTTTCTTTTTGCTGAGGTTTGGGAGGACGACGTTTAGCCGGAATATGCGATTTAGGCAAAACCACTTCGTGGGGGGCAATCATTGCTCCCGGTCCGATTTCCACATCTCCCATTATGGTTGCCTTGAGACCGATATTAACACCGTCCCCAATTTTTGTTTTTGACAGCACTAAATACCCTTTTTGTCCGTAATGGGCGATGATATGCGCCGAACCGCCAATAGTCACATAATCACCGATTTCAATCAATCCCGGGTCGGAAATATTAGTAGTATTAATATGTACATGCTTGCCGATCTTCATACCCATCATGCGATAAAAAAGAGTATTTAAGGGCGTGGGCGTTATAAATTCCAAAAAGGTATAGCGCACGATGTAGGTCAGCGCGTTATGAATATACCAGGGAACGCTTTGCAACGAGAAATAACTTCCTCTGAACGGTTTAATCTTAAACGGTAAAATCAAGTTAAAAAAGGGAATTACAAATATCAGCGAAATTCCGTAAAGAAAATATCCCAGAAAAAACGCCGTACCCACTGCCGCATAGTGCAATAACGGCAGCCATTCTTGCGTGGCTTGCGAAATATAGGTAAATACATAGATGCCCGGCGTAGCCGATAGACCCATTGCTAAGATACTAACCGCATAGAGCGGCATTAGCGCAAAAATGAACGTTCCGGTTCTAAATTTACGCAAAATGGTCTCAAAAAGGCCGCCTAAACCTTTTTTGTTGGATTTGGAACTGTAAACATTTTCTCTGGGACTGCGGATGGTTTTATTCTCTGAAGATTGTTTGCTTCTCATCTACTATTCCTTAAGAATATGATGCTTTCCATAGTTGAGTTCATTCAAAAAACTAAAAAATACAAAACTTTATATTTACAGAAACCGTTAGAACCGGTTTTATAATAATTTCAACCTATTAGTAACCCGGGATTTAAATCGCGGGCTAAGATGCTTAAAAATATAGAAAAAACGTTTTAACGTTTTCAATCACCTTTTAGAGCAAACTCATAGTTACCTGTAAAATAAAGAACTGAAATAAAGCAGCTATTGTTAAAACGCACAATTACGCACCGAATTTCTTTTATCTGATCATTCGGCCAGAACTTCTCTAATCTTATGCGCCAGAGCATGGATGGAATACGGTTTGGACAGAAACTGAACGCCTTTTTCCAAAGAACCGTTGTGTACGATGTGATTATCCGTATGTCCCGAAGTAAACAAAACTTTTACGGCAGGCGCTAATTGCCATATCTTTTCGGCCATCTCTTTACCGTTCATTTCCGGCATAACCATATCCGTAACGACCAAATCGATATCGGCAATTTTATCATGGAATAGTTGCAGCGCTTGTTGGCCGTTATTCGCTGTGTGAACTGCATATCCCAATTCCGACAAAGCGGAAGCGGCAAAACTACGCACATCGGCGTCATCTTCCACCAGTAGAATGGTTGCTTCGCCGGCGGGTAAAATTTCGGGTACAGCGGCTGGCGCTGATATTTCGCTCACTTTTCCGGAAACCGGCCAATTAATCTTAATAGTAGTGCCTTCTCCGGGTTCGCTGTAAACATAAATACAGCCCCGATTTTGTTTAACCACACCATAAATCATCGACAAACCCAGACCGGTTCCTTTTCCCTGTTCTTTGGTAGTAAAGAACGGTTCAAAAACGCGTTTTTGTGTTTTTTCATCCATCCCTACCCCCGTATCGCTAACCGCCAGCGCCACATGCATTCCCGACTGGCAGCCCAAATGACTGTTCACATAAGCATCTCCGAGTTCTTTACTCAGAGTTTCAATGGTAATCTTCTTTTCCGAGGCGCGTACGGTTTTCTGATTTATGGCGTCGCGGGCATTAATCACCAAATTCATTAAAATTTGCTCAATTTGCGAGGCATCGGCTTTAATGGACGGGAGATTCTCTTCTAAAATAGTTTCGATGCTTATATCTTCTCCGATCAGGCGCCGCAGCAGTTTATCCATATTGACGATCACCTGATTCAGAGAAATAGGTCTTGGTTCGTAAATCTGTTTACGGCTGAAGGCTAATAACTGGCGCGTTAAATTTTCGGCTTTCTTTCCGGCTTCCATAATAGCCTGAACATCGTGTACGGGTAATTCATTTTTTCCCATTTTCATCTGTGCTAATTCCGCACGACCGTTTATCACGGTAAGCAGATTATTAAAATCGTGCGCGACACCGCCGGCAAGCGTACCTACGGCTTCCATTTTTTGTGATTGTAACAACTGAGCCTGTAATTTTTTTGCCTCAATTTCCTGCAGTTTACGCGGTGTAATATCCTGGTGTGTACCGGACATACGGACGGGCTTGCCCAGAATATCACGCTCTACGATACGGCCGCGATCCAGTACCCACTTGTAACTGCCGTCTTTTGTTTTCAGACGGTATTCTGCTTCAAAAAACGTACTCTTCCCCTGAAGATGATTCTGCAAGGTAGATTGGACAGAGGGTAAATCATCGGGATGCACTAATTTTTCCCAGATATGCCGTTTGGGGTTGATTTCCTTTAAAGAATATCCCAGCATTCGCGCCCAAAGGTCGTTGTATGTTTTTTTATCGGAGATAATATGCCAGTCCCATAAACCCAGTCCGGCTCCTTCGGTGGCTAAATTAAGTTGCAGACTATCCTCCCAAATTCGTTTTTGCATTTGTACAAAGGAAACTAACAGTGCGCTAATTACTGCCGTAATTAAGGCTTCTAATTTTACACCGGCAAAAAACAGGCGATAGGTTTGCAAAAGCTGCGGGGATTTAATTACACCCGTAAAATAATTGGTTAAAACAAACAGCGGACTATAAACCAACACATAGAGGAAAACTATGAAAACTATCCAGGCTAACGTAAACAAAACATAATTTTGTACGTGCCTTTTTAACCAATTCAGAAAAAACCAGGCAACAGGAATGGCAAAAGCATGCATTACAAAGGTGGGAATAAGGGCGTTGCCGAAAGGGCCGCCCAAAGCGGCTAACAGGCCTACGCCGAGAGCGTACAGCCAATTTGGAAAAAAAACAACGCTGGTTAAAGCGACTATTTCGCGGGCATCCGATACGCCGCCTTCAATCCCCGGAATGGTAAAATGCAGATGACTCACCAATGCAGCCGTTATACCTAAAATCAGCATTATTCTGAAATCGGTTAACGCCTTCCATTTATTAGCGCTAAGAGTATCGATGTTTATACCCGCCTTTTATCTTTCACTCGTTTCACACTACTCAAAACGAAGTTCTGTTAAAATGAACTGTATTTCAAAACAGCGGAAAATCAGACTTTTATTTGCTGCCCAATAGTTTGACACAAAAAATGGGTTAATACATTTATATTTTCGACTATGTACGTGAAAGGATTAGAAATGTTTTTTTCTGGAAAAGTCCTACTGCCCTATTTTATTATTAAAGAGGTTTTATCTCGATTTGTGTGGGAAAACAATTTGGCCTTGTTTATTAATGATACATGAGTTTACACCAAAAAGTAATTTAATGAATGAGTCTGCTCTAAAAACCAGTTTTTGTCATTTCGAACGCAGTGAGAAATCTTA
>CAZIBE010000004.1:0-74211 GCA_964536685.1 uncultured Calditrichaceae bacterium
TAAGATTTCTCACTGCGTTCGAAATGACAAAAACTGGTTTTTAGAGCAGACTCATAAATTAAAAAGATATCTTTATTAATCATAAAAAGCGCCTTTTTTCTGGAACTTCAGCAAACTCCCGGATGGCGTGAAACGCGTGCCGTAGCCTTCAGCAAACTCCTTTAATGTGGTTACAATTTCGTCCAGACCAATCGTGTCGGCATATTTCAACAGGCCGCCGCGGAAAGGCGCAAAACCGGTACCGAAGATCATACCCACATCCACATCGCGCGGCCGCATTACAATGCCTTCATCCAAGCAGCGCGCCGCTTCGTTGACCATGGGATAAACCATGCGCTTTACCAATTCGTCCTCATCAAGTTTTACGGGATTTTTAATCGTAATAAAAGAATCAATTTCGGCGTCGTACACTTTTTTCTTGCCGTCATATTTGTAAAAGCCCACTGCGGTTTTTTTGCCCAAGCGTTTGGCCTCCACCAGTCGGGGCAGAATATCGGACTCGGCCATACGATCGCCCATCGTTTGCTGTAAAATCTTGGCGACTTTGTAGGCCACATCGATGCCTACTTCGTCGAACAATTCGATGGGCCCCATTGGCATACCAAAACGCTTCATGGCTTTGTCAATCGCCTGAATGGTATTGCCCTGTTCCAGCAGCGAAATAGCTTCTACCATATAAGGCAGCAACAGACGATTCACCAAAAATCCCGGTCCGTCGTTCACCAGTATGGGCGTTTTACCTAATTTTTTAGAGAGATTAAATACCGTAGCTACAGCTTCGTCCGATGTATGTTTGCCGCGCACTACTTCCACTAAGGGCATACGGTGTACGGGATTGAAGAAGTGCATACCCACAAAGCGATCTTTTACTTTTAGGGGGCGGGACATTTCGTTAACGCGCAAAGAGGATGTGTTGGTGGCGATAATGGTCTCCGGCGTTACCTGGCCTTCCAATTCCTTTAAAACCGCTTTTTTAATTTTTAAATCTTCCACGATGGCTTCTACCACTAAATCCAGCGAGGCAAATCCGCTGTAGTCTACCGTGCCCGTTATGCGGTTCATAATCTGCTGAAATTCTAATTTGCTGATACGCCGTTTTTTAACCAGCAAGCCCAGCACCGAAGCCGCCTGCTGGTAAGCTTTGGCTACAAATTTATAATCGATATCTTTAACGCGTACGGGAATTTCTTTGGATGCAAAAAGCTGTGCGATGCCGCCGCCCATGACGCCGGCGCCCAATACGGCCGCTTTGCGCACATCCCTTCCTTTTATTTTGGCATCCGCCAAACCGTTTTCTTTTTTGATTTCTTCCGTCCAGAAGAAGATGCGAATCAGATTTTTGGAAATATCGGTAACGATCAATTTGCCCAGGGCGCGGGCTTCGATCTCCAGACCCTTTTGCAGGGGCATACCGTACGTTTTTTGCACGGTTTCCAGAGCCGTAAGCGGCGCGGGATAGTGGCCGCCGGTTTTTGCCAGCACATTCTTTTTAGCCTGCGAAAAGATGATATTACGTCCGGCCGGCGTTTTTTCTAACAGCCAGTTTACGGCGCCTTTCGGTTTGCGGCGCTCCAGATAGCGGCGGGTTTTACCGGCCAGTACTTCGCGGGCAAACTCAATGCTTTTTTCCAGCGCCCATTCGGCAGGAATGATCTTATCGACCAAAGCGTAACGGTAAGCCTGACGGGGACGCAGATTACGTCCGCTTAAAATCACATCCAGCGCATTCTGCAAGCCCACTAAACGCGGCAGCCGCTGCGTGCCGCCCCAGCCCGGCAAAATACCTAAAGTTACTTCCGGTAAGGCAATTTTGGTTTTGGGATGGTCGCTGGCCAGGCGAAAATCACAGCACAGGCTTAACTCCGTGCCGCCGCCCATGCAGGCGCCGTCGATGACGGCAATTTTTTTAAAGGGCAACTGCTCAAAACGCGTAAAAATCTCCTGCCCTTTACGGCCGACCTCATAGCCCGTCTGCTCATCGGTGATCTGTTCGATTTCCTTAACGTCGGCGCCGGCAATAAATATCCCCGGTTTTTTACTCATCAGCAGCAGCGCTTTTAAATCATTGCGCTTTTTTAATTCATCAATCCAGCCCGACAGCTCTTCCATCACGGACGTGCTAAACTTGTTGATTTTTTCTCCGGGGAGGTCGAAGTACAAAATTCCGATACCTTCTTCCGGAACTTCTAATTTAAATGCTTGAGACATTTCAAACACCTCTCTTTTTTTGATTTAAACACGTTCCAGCACAAAGGCTGCACCCTGCCCGCCGCCAACGCATAAGCTGGCCAGACCAATTTCCAGATTTTTACGTTTGAGCTCTTTGAGCAAGGTTAAGATCAACCGCGCCGCCGAAGAGCCAACCGGATGGCCCAGAGCAACCGCGCCGCCGTTGACATTCATAATATCCACATCAACCGCGCCGATGGCCTTATCCAGACCAAGATACTTTTTACTTAGCGCATCCGACTCAAAGATACGCAGATTCGCCAGCACCTGAACGGCAAAGGCTTCGTTAATTTCAATACGCTGCATATCTTTCATGGTCACACCGGCCCAGTCCAGCGCTTTTTTAACGCTGTAAGCCGGACCCAAGCCCATGCGTTTGGGATCCAGCGCTGCAAAAGAAAAGGACCTGATGCGGCCTAAAGGCTCGTAGCCCAGGGCTTTGGCTTTTTCTTCTTCCATTACCAACAGCATAACTGCGCCGTCGGTAATCTGGCTGGAATTACCGGCTGTTACGGTGCCGTTGCGCCGGTCAAAAACAGGCCTTAATTTAGCCAGCGCTTCCATGGTCTGGCCGTTACGGATACCGTTGTCTTCCTGCACCACTTTATTATATTTGGGCGGGATGGCCACCGCCATCATCTCTTCTTTAAGAATGCCTTCTTTAGTGGCTTTTTCGGCGCGGTTGTGACTCATCATGGCAAATTGGTCCTGCTCTTCACGTGTAATTTTGAATTCTTTGGCCAGCACTTCGGCAGTCTCGCCCATGTTCAAGCCACAATAACCATCGGTTAATCCCAATTGCAAGCCGATGATTGGCTTAAAGAATTTGCCTTTAAGCTGTGTAAACAAAGATAGCTTTTGACTGAGTGTTTTAGCTTTAAATAACTGTCCCATCCATCGGGCGGCGTCTTCGTTCCACAATAGCGGAATGCGCGACATGTTTTCCACACCGCCGGCCATAAAAGTTGTGCCGTGATCCATTTGAATACGGTACCAGGCTTCGGCAACGGCCTGCATACCGCTGGCACAATTGCGCTGTACGGTAAAGGCCGGAACAGATTCCGGTACGCCGGCAAACAGGCTGATGATACGGGCGATATTGGCCGCTTCAGGCGGTTGAGCGATGTTGCCCACAACAACTTCATCCAGATCCGCAGGATTAAAATTCAGCCGCTCCAATAATTCTTTAAACACAATGGCCCCTAACTGATGCGCCGGCAAATCCTTAAAATCCGTATCATATTTTAAATACGGCGAACGCAATCCGTCGACGATAACTACGTTTTTCATGGTTTCTCCTTAATGCTTTTATTGGCTTAATATTCCAATAATCAAATTATCTGTTAACTGTTCGCTGGCTTCCTGCAGAGTATATTTAGCATTGGCTCCTAAAATCCATTGCCGGGCTACTTCGTCTATGGCCCCGAAGATCATTATTTTAGTTATATCACGACTTATATCGGCTCTAAAAAAACCTATTTTTTGTCCTTCTTCCAGTATTTCTCCGATAATATTTAGATAATCGAGGAATTTTTGATTATGATAATCTTTAAGGAATTTACTCGATTGCCGTAGTTCTACCTGAAATACTTCAGCCAACCGTCTATCGTTTTTGATCAGTTCGAAATAAACACGGACAAATGCCCGTAATTTTTCCAATGGATCGGTTATTCCTTGCAGTTGGCTGCGAATATGTTGTAAAATGCCATCCATCTTTTGCTCAAACAGGGAGATCAGCACATCGTCTTTGTTTTTAAAATAGAGATAGATGGTGCCGTCCGCTACGCCGGCCTCACGGGCAACATCTTTGACATTGGCTGTAAAAAAACCTTTTTCGGCAAATACTTTTACGGCCGCTTCAATAATCTTTTCGCGTTTTTGTGTTTTGTGTTGAGCGCTTCGTTTAGCCATCGGTTTCCCAGATTATGAATGAATACTCATTCAATATAAAAATTTATTTTGGCATTTCAAATAATAATTACAAAAAAAATGCAATAAACGTGTCTTTGTTTTGTGCTATTTTGGTATTATAGTCAGTTTTCGCCATGAATGATGAAATGTTTAGGGGGAAAATAGTACGGTAGATTATTAAACCTTACGAAGCCTGGAAAGCTTCGTAAGGTTATAGCAATCTCAGCGCATGAGCATCATTTTGCGTGTCTGAATGAAGCTGCCGGCGCGCAGCGTGTACACATACATGCCGCTGGAAACCTGACGACCGGCATCGTTGCGACCGTCCCAGATTACCTGGTACCTACCCGCCGGCTGGTTTCCCTGAACCAGCGTACGTACTTTGCGGCCGAGAATAGTATAGATGGTCAACGATGCCGTGCTTTCTTTGGCAATTTGATAGCGAATGGTGGTCATCGGATTGAAGGGATTGGGATAGTTTTGCTCCAGTGTAAACCTCTGCGGCTGTATATCGTTTACTGTGATATCCGAGATTTTTCCTTCCCATAAATCGAACACGCGGCTTACTATTTGCGCACGTACATCGTCCGGATAGACGGTTTCGACGGGAAAACCGAAATAGACTAACTTGCCTTCTTTGCTCCCGCCCGGAAAAGCGCCTTCGTACACCAGCCCGGCAATATTGGTATTAACTGCATTTTTATAATACATAATCGCCTTCGCCCCGCCAATAGGCCTTAGAGCGTCCGGCCAGTCCACATCAAAAGTGCCGTGTGTTCCGTCATCAAAATGAAAATCGGGGATGATGTCCATTATTTGTCCGGGAACCGGCGTACAGGAGTAAAACTCGCTTTGTTTGCCGTCGGGTGCATCGGCGGCATATTCCGTTTTTAAATAATTATGATAAAAACTGCGGTCGCTTTCCGAGCCTTTATGATCCAGATCGTAGCCGATCTCCGCACCACTGACTAACAGGAAGCCGCCCCTGTCCAGAAAGCGTTTGATGGAATCCTGCTCCACCTGCGAGAACGACTCGTCGGCGACACTTTCATCACCCAGAAACCAAATCAATCCCTTGTAGTCCGTAATTTTAATTTTCCCGTTGATGACGGCGTCATTCAATGCATTGGAAAAACCATAGCCCCGTTCCCTGATGGCGTCGGCATATTTTGTGATGTAATCAAAGCGCGTATTGGTATTGCGATCGAAGCCGTTGATTACAAGAACCTTATGCTTCTGAACCGTAGGCACGCCGGCGTACCAATGCCCTTCCGTGTCGCTATTGCCGCCTCTGTTACCGGCGCTCATTTTAAAGTAGTATACTTTATCCTGCTGTAAGCCGGAGACCACTACACGGTTGCTGCTACTGACAACCGTATCGCTAAAAGTTACGCCGTCCCCACTGATATAAACAGTGTATTTTTCCGCATCAGACATGGGATCGCACTCGACTATCAACGAAGAAGCATTTTTATACAGTACTCTGATATCCTGCGGCACGGCCGGCGGATTCACATAATCCGGCACCGAATCAGCCCCGGCGGCATTGGAAATCTGCGATTCATTCCAATAGCGATCCAACATGGTGGCATAATAGGTATAGCGGCCATGCACCGGTTTTTGCCCCCAGTAAGAATCCAGATAGGTAAAGGGCGTTTTACCGAAGCGTACCGTAAGGATACGGTCATTTTTTACATTCAGCGTATTATCCAGCGAGCGGTACAGGGCAAACCACTGGTTTTCGTGTACTGTATCCGGCGGAACCACTGCGATTTCGTAATTCATAGAATCGATTTTAGTTAAATTTAAAGTGGGGCTGGGCGGCGTTTCATTGAGTAAATATTTTGCCGCTCTGATTTTATTGATTCGATCAAAAAACGTACTGCCGGCCTCATGCCAGTAATTTTGGCTGGCCCAGCTTGAATAACTAAAAAACTGAAAGCCGTCCACCCAATTCAACGTGCGCATGGCTTCCACAATACCCGGATGATTATCCCAGCAATCATAGGTGCCGTTACCGGGATCGTAAGGCGGCACCATGCGATACGAACCCGGCCCCACCGAATACAAGCGGCCGGCTTGGAGGCCCTCCTGGATATTGGGATACCAATCGGATTCGATGGCTGCCTTTAAATCTTCCCCGGTTAGCCAATGATAATGCATGGGCGTTAACTGATCCACATAGCCCTCGTTAAACCACAGCGCCGCATCCTGCCAAACAATGTAATACCCGTTCCAGCCGGACGTCCCCCCGGCCTTGTATTTGCCCAACGCCGCCGGCGATAAACGCACCCACGGCTTTACGGCCTGAATGGAATCATGCAACTGGCGCACGAATTCAGTAACGCTCCAACGCCGCCATTCGTCCCAGCTGCCAAATCCGGCAGGCACGCCGCCGCTGGCCGGATGTTCCACATCGTAAATGTAACGTTTGGAACCGGCTGCTTTACTCAGCTTTTCCAGCCGCTCCGGCGGAATTACACCGTCTAATTCACTGACTTGCTGCAACGGTGAAGGCGGATTCTGCATATCGTCTTCGGTGTATTCATTCCAGCGCACAAAATCCAGGTGCAGGCCGTCAACGTCATAATTGCGCACAATTTCCATGGCCACCTTAATTGTATAGTCGCGCACCGCTTCCAGGCCGGGCGAAGCGCAACGGTGGGCGGTCATGAACTGACCGTCTTCATTGGTGCAAATCCATTCCGGATGTTTATCGGCAACAGTGCCGGCATGCGTGGAGGCCACATGAAAAACATTAAACCAGGCATGCACTTCAATACCACGTTTATGCGCTTCTTCAATAGCATAAGCCAGCGGGTCATAGCCGGGATACGAATACCCCGCGTAATATCCCCACGGTTCATAGGATGAATTGTAATAGGCCGTACCGCTTTGCCGGGCATGCCAAAGCACGGCGTTCATATGGGCGGCTTTCATATTATCGAGGATTTTGCGCACGTTGGCTTTATTTTGCGAAGCGCTCAGACCGGAACTAATATGATCCCAGGTTACCACCCAGACGGCACGAAATTCCTGATTATCTTTCCCCTGAACGATTGCAGAGAAAAATAAAACAACTACTATGAACCATTTTACCACGCTCTTCAAATTTCAACTCCTTTTGTATTTTGCCTATAAAAAATCGCGGTACTCTTGACCGCGTTTAAAAATTACGTATTTTTTTACCGATTACTTGATCAAAAGCATTTTTCCGGAAAAAACCTTGCCGTTCGCCTGCATACGGTAAATGTAAGTTCCCGATGCCAGCTGAGAAGCATTAAATGTTTGCTCATAGGTTCCTGCGCTTAATTGACGATTCAACAATACGGCAACTTTTTTGCCAAGCATATTAAACACAGTCAGTTTCACGAATCCGCTTTCCGGCACCTGGAACCTGATAGTGGTTACCGGATTGAAGGGATTCGGATAATTTTGGTAGAGCATATATTTTTCAGGAATTTCTGATCCGCCCTGATGAATGGCTACAGGCACGGAAGATTTTTTAACTAATCGGAAATCATCCAGATAGATTTTTCCTGTTGCTGGAGCGATGGTGGAATCATGCCCAAACTGAAAGCTATCGAATCTGAATTTACTGCCGGTGATCGTTTGATCGGGGCTAATCCAACTGCCAATAGAATTGGGATCGGTAAAATCCCACTGTACCAGCTTCCAGCCCACCCAGTTGATGTCTATCCATTTGGAAACTTCCGTATCGCTCCAATTGCTGCCAATATATTCATCGATGCAAAAGCGGAATTTATTGTTACTTCCGTCGCCAAACAGATATACCTGCATTACATAAGAAGAATCGAATTCGATATTTTTAGATTCTGTCGGTGGTAAGTACTCCCGGATTAGGTAGATAGGATGGATCGGATCATATTGCCAATGGTATTGCAAATAAGCCGTTTTGTGCGGGCTGGTAGCCGGCAAATACATACCGGATGTATATCCCCATTTTGTGTCGGATACCAAAATACCGTGGGTCGAACCGCTGCCATCCGGCTGCCACCAGGCGGCCGGGCTTGTAAAATCATCTATCATTTTAATCTCGCTATAATGCTCGTCGGAGGTAGTCAGGTTGATGGTACGCCACCCCGCCATGACATTACCGGTGGTATCGGAGATTGTGTTCATGAACAACGCCGTATATTCTGTAGATGGCTGCAATTCCTGCTGGGGCTGGATTGAAATCACCGACTTACTGTGTAACACACGATGAATAAATTTTGCAGGGATTTTAACTGAAGCTTTGTACAATGCCACATTATCCTCTGTTAAACTGGCGTCGTCCAGAACCTCATCAAACTGGGCGGAGATAACATCGCGAACGTCAAATTCCGCGTTTGTGGAATCTACAGGCGGCCAGCTAAAGATTAGCTGAGGCGGTACATCGTCATAATCAAACGATTTAAATGTAAACAAAAAAGAATCACCGCTGTAGCCATCGCTGTTTCCATCCAGCATTTTGCCGTTAATATCACGGATCGTAGAATCCAGCCTGATAGTGTAGTAAGTTCCTAAATTCAAATACTCTGCGAAAGAAATTACTAACGTTTTATTCCCATCCTGCCACGTAAGCGAATTAAGTGGAACCGCCGGTGATATATGCACTGCGTTTTCGGCCGAAGTAATATCGATTGTTTTAGAAAATTTGAAGGTCACACTACTTTTGATGGAAATTTCACCGTTGACTTCAGGAATCGTTGAGACCACCTGCGGGGCAAAGGAGGGCACGCTGTCGGTAACCAGTTCATTGGAAAGCTGTGATTCGTTCCAATAGCGGCTCAAAGTAGTAGCAAAATAATGGTACCTGCCGTTAAAATCTTGCAGGCCGGAGATAGTTTGCTGAACAGTAAACGCATCCAAACCGTAATGCATATCCACAATTTTATCGGCCGCTGTATTTAGAACACCATCTTCGGAACGATACAAGGCAAACCATTGATTCGTACTAATATCTGGCGGTGGAGTAATTTCAATCGTATAATGCAAGGAATCCGTTTTATTCAATGAAACCGAAGGAGCCGACGGTTTTTGTGTATTTAAAAAGGTGGCCGGCCGTATTTTGGTTTTGCCAGTAAAAAATTTCTGCGCTGCCGTCGACCAGTAATTGTGATCAGCCCAGCTACCATAGCTAAAAAACTGGAACCCGTCTACCCAACTCACAGCGCGGCTGCGATCGACAATTTCTTCATGCCGCGACCAGACATTGTTATCATCCAGCACATATGAGCCGGGACCAACCGTGTACAAACGCTTGGCCGTAATACCGGGAATAATCCACTGATACCAGCATTGAGGACAGTCGCCTTTTAACATATCATAAAAACCTTGTCCCGTCGTCCAGTGGTAGTGCATGGGTGTGAGCTGATCTATGTAGCCTTCATTAAACCACAAAGCCGCATCCTGAAACACCGTATTATAGCCGTTCCAACCGCTCCAATTGTATTTTCCTAATGCAGCAGGAGAAAGACGTACCCAGGGCTTTACCGCCTGGATAGAATCGTGTAATTGGCGCACAAACTCCGTTACTCCCCAGCGCCGCCAATCGTCCCAGTTGTCAAATCCGCCCGGCACGCCGCCGCTGGCAGGATGCTCTACATCGTAAATATAACGTTTTGTACCAGCGCCTTTAGCTAATTTTTGTAATTTTTTCTGAGGAATTTTCCCGTCCAGTTCTCGAATCTGCTCCAGAGGAGAGGGGGGATTTTGCATGTCATCTTCATCATATTCATTCCAGCGTACAAAATCCAGATGTAAGCCGTCAATATCATAATTACGGACTATTTCCATAGCTATTTTTATCGTGTAGGCACGCACAGCTTCCAATCCGGGCGAAGCGCAACGATGGGCAGTCATAAAAGCGCCGTCTTCATTGGTGCATATCCAATCCGGATGCTGATCAGCAACGGTGCCGGCATGGGTAGAAGCTACATGGAACACATTAAACCAGGCATGTAGCTCCAATCCTCTTTTATGAGCTTCCTGAATGGCATAAGCTAAAGGATCGTAACCGGGATCTGTATAGCGATCCCCGTTTTTCCCGGCATACCAGCCCCACGGCTCGTAAGAAGAGTTATAGTATGCCGTGCCACTCTGACGCGCCTGCCATAAAACAGCATTCATATTAGCCGCTTTAATATTATCCATTATTGTGCGCACATTGGCTTTGTTCATAGAAGAACTTAATTCGGGATCAATATGCTCCCAGGTGATCACCCAAACGGCTCTGAACTCCTGATTGTTTTTAGCCTGTAAAGGCAGAATAGCAAAAAGTAACCATAAAAATAAAAAACCTTTTTTCATACGGGTTATTCCTTTAACGAATGATGACAAATTTTTTATAGGTGGATTCACCCTTTTTGTAGAGCAGTTTACCGGACGAATCATAAAAGTCCTTGGTAACCATGAAATAGGCAATATACAAACCGCTGGCCACTATCTGACGGGCATCCGTGATGGCATTCCAGGCATGCAACCCGCTGCCGTTGGTATGTTGCAGTGTGGCAATCAAATCGCCACGCTCGGTGTATATTTTTATGGTACAATACGCAGGAATATTCAAAAAGGTTATCTTATCCGGCTCTTTGGGATAATTAAATTCCCGCGCTTTAATATTAAACGGATTGGGAACTATTCGGATTCCCGACAGGGTTTCTCCGGGCTTGCGTTGCAAATACGCGGGATCGGTCGTTCTGGTGTAAAATCGCCCGCTGTGTAGCTGGCCGGTAGGATTTGTTTTGCCTGAAGTATTATTGCTGCCGTCATTGAACGATACGATGTAATAGTAATAGGAAAATCCCCGTACAGGCGAAGTATCTTCCCACTCATGAACGATATCCGGATGGTCGGTTCCTTTGCCACAGGCAAACACCTGCGTATAGCTCGTATCCGGCTTCCCCACTCCACGGAAGATACGGTAACCGGCAAAGTCGGGCTGATTCTCATCAGGACTGGGCAACCACTTTAGGCCAATATGATCCCCGCCGGAATTTACCTCAAAGCTCTCCGGCGGCAGGGGCGGTTGCGGAATTTCAAAGCCCGCGTCAAAATTACGTTTGGCTCTGCTAAAGGTTAACATGATGGAATCTTTTCCGGTGTACACCCAGGAATTTTTAAAATAATCTTTGTTCTGTGTCGTCGTACCGTCCGGCAGTTCAAACGGTCCTTTATCGGAAGCGTTGTCATAGGCCTTCTTCCAGCGCCGGCCAATGGTTTCGCACATTTCCCTGTTCAAACCGTTGACTCCTTCGGCTTCCACTATGCGGATACTGTCTCCGGGATTAAGATCAAACGGACCATAAACAATCCAGACATTGGTGCCGCCCCGGTCGTTATGAAAAGTCCATGGATCCGCGGGATCGGTTATAGACCTAAGATGGATTTCGTCATAACGCTGGGTTCCGCCTTTGCCCTGATAGGGATGGCCGCTTAACATATCGTACAGCTCGGTCATCGGTTTCGGATCGCTTATATCGCCCAGAGATGGATAGGTATCACCGGCCTGCCAGCCCAAAACCGACGGCTGGTAGGGATCGTCCCCGGGGTCCGAAGCGGCTTTATCTACATGCAGAGCGGCAATGCCGGCAAATTGCGGCGCGGTTAAACGGCCGGTGTGGTTGACATCCGGGGCGCCGATATTGTCAAAATCGTTAAAATCAAATTGACCGGCCCAGGAAAAGCCGGCGCGCAGCCAGTCCAGACTGGCGATAGGTGTGCTTTCATCAATTTCCGTAGTATAGTTTTGCGGATAGGTTTCACCGCGTCGGGTTACCCAGGAATGCTCTCCCCAGGACTGCCCGCCGCCGATATTATATGCTCCTTCGCGGCAAACGGAATAACGCGTCCCCCAACTGATATAAATACCTTTCAAAGGCTGGTTTAATTCTATATCGTCATCATAATCCACATTACCGGTATTGGTAAAAACAAATTCCTTGATGAAGTAATTATCGTGATACTGCTGGCTGAAGGCATAAATGGTGCGCTTCATGGTCAAGCCAAGGGAAGTATTAACCACGTTAACCAACTGACGGTCTGCCTTTAAGGAAGGTTTTAACGCGTCCACATCTTTTCTGTATGGCTTAGTGATATCCACTTCGTTTACTTTAACTACCGGAGGCGAAAAACGGGCGTACTCTTCCATCTTAACCGGAAAGAGCGACTGTCCGACGTAATCTGTGGCAAAATAGATTCCGTATTGGTCCCAGTGCTTGCCATTGACGTCGGTAAAATCCCGAGCAGCCAGCCAGGTTCGTTTGATGACCGCATTGTCGGTAAATGGATAATCGGCCGGCCAGCGTAAACCGGCATAATACGGTTTAGATCCGCCTGTCCAGGCGCGTTCCGAGCCATAAGCTGTAAAGTGGCTTTGCAGGGAACCGATGCGAATATATTTCTTTTTTGTGCCCTGCACCTGCGCCACTACTGTGGCCGTTAAAAGTAAAAGCAGAACAAAGATTTTTTTATTCAGATTTTTTTGTGTACTCATTAAAAACCCCGGTCATTTAAAAACTGATCGTTATTCCGAAAAAAATGCTTCTGGGATTCAGAAAAGTCAGCGATGTGATATTGGGATTATCGATATAAGATTTAGTATTGTTTCGTCGTTCATTTCGCGCCCGAATCTGCGGATCGTTGTTGGGATTGGGCTCCATGGGATCATAGGCCACCCCGGACGGACGGTAGTCACCAATGCGGTCGTTGCCATGCTCTTCTCCGGGTTCCCATGAGAAATGCAGCGATTCCATATAATCGTTCCAGTCGTACTGATCAGCAAAACCGGCGCGGCTCATATATTTAAAATTGAGCAGGTTACGAATATCCATATAAGCGGTTATCAAATAGCGGCCCCATCTCAAATTCTTGGCAATTTTCAAATCAACATTATACCAGTCTTTCCATTGCGTGTTATTGGCTATGCCCGGGCGTTGGTGCGGATTGTACGTATAATAGGCTCCTGTTTTCCAGCTGGCTAAAACATTCAGACGCCAGGCGGCCAGCGGTTGAATGTGACCTAACTGCGGGCCGAAGTCCTCCGGTGTGTGAAAATCCAGGTTTAAGCGGGCATAAGGCTGAGCGCTCTTTTGATCAAATTTCGGATTTAAACGCAGATATTCTCGCTGCCGGTTGGCATCTTCGGAATATTGCAGCAAACCAAAATAGCCGTATGTTTTAACCTCATAAGTATAATTAGCATAGCCGGTAAACCAACGCCCCAAACGTTTGATAGCCGTAAACTCCGCTCCGCGGATATCCTGATAATTGTTATTAGCGGCGCGGTAGTAGCTTACATCACTCATTCCCTGATATAAAACCCAGCCCGGCTGTAAAGTAACATCTTTGTAGTATCCGGCTATTTTCAACAACAATTCTCCAAACAAATCATGCTCATAACCCACCTCGTATGCCACCGTCTTTTCCTGCTTAAGCTGAGGGTCACCGATATATGTGATTTGTCCGTTAGACTCCCGCTGAATACGGAAACGATAAGAGGAAAATGGTTCCGAGCGAAAATGTCCGTAATTAAAATAGAGTTTGGCGTGTTCGCCGATGGGATGTGAAATAGCCAGACGGGGACTAAAGGTTAAGTTTGATTGAGCTTTTGCTTTCTGCGCTTCTGCTTCGATGTTATTGCCGTATCCCGCGCCGTACAGCTCATCATACGGAGATAAAAGATAACGTTCCGTGTTAGAATTGGAATAATCCATGCGCAGGCCGGCGTTAGCGATAAAACCTTCAAACTCCAGTTTATCCTGAAAATAAGCACTCATGCGGTACGGAAATATATGGTATTCCATTCGCCGGCGCCAGGTGTTCATCGACGGACTTTCTGTGTAGGAGCGAATATTATAATCATTGTAGACGAATTCGCAGCCTGTTTTTATCTGGTTAGCCCTGTTCAACTGACTGGTCATATCTGCAGAAAATACCGTTGTGCTGTTACGGCTGTCATCCCGTCCGAGGTTCATCCACCCACCCACGGGCATGCCGTCGATGGCAGTAGCGCTGTAGCCCCAGTAGCCGTAAGGAGCTTCATCCACATAATAGCCCGGCAGCGGCTGATATTTACGCGTTGTATCCCGCCCTTCGGTCTGAAATGTATGATATTTACTTTGTTTATATTCTAATTTTGATTCGATAAACGTAGTAGGGCTGAGGGTATAAACTGCTTTGATACCGGCCAGACCTTTATAGATGGTCGTCGGACTAAAATAACCCGGCATGTATAAAATGCTCATCCCAGACTTGGACCCGCCGGTTAAATTGGCGATTTCTTCCTGATCATGCAGTACATGGCCTGTGGGCGTAGTAGTCCAATTGTAGGGCGAAACCGAGTAGACAACTCCGTATGCAGAAGTAATGATGATTTTCAGCTTGTTGGAAGCATCAGCGGTAATTTTTAACTGGCTGTGATTTTCTTTGTACGCATCCCGCGAGAGTGGAAAAACAAACATGTCACGATTTTGAAAATAGGAAAAGTAAAACCGTAAATTGCCAAACTTCTTTGAGATCAGCGGTACAGGTCCGCCAAATCCCAAATCTAAAAAATAGTCCGCTTTTTTAATATCCCCTTGCCGCCGTCTATACCAGCTAAACAGATTGTAGGCACCTTCCGGTGTTAAATCGTTATTGGGATCACCGTCGCGTAAGGTGCGATCAGAGATGCTGCGCCATCCTTCAAAATAAGGATACTGCTTTTGCATGTACGCATCCCAGGCCCCGTTATCGGTTCCTTCCCACATAACGGCCGGATCGCAAAACGGGCGATTAAAAAAGGAGTAGGGATCGTATAGCGATACACCGAAGTGTTTAGGGGTCGCCGGATGCAGTTTAAGTGTTATCGCTCCGCTGTACTTTTCTTTTTGTCCTTCTTTGAGAATAACATTGACAATTCCGGAACGGGCCTGTCCGTACTCCGCATTAAATCCGCCGGTTTGCACCTGTATTTCTTTGATGGAATTTAAACTAAGTGTGGTAGTGGGTAAATTTGAACGCTCATCATTAGTGGAAAAGCCGTCGATCATAAAAACCGTTTGGTCGGCGCTTCCTCCGCGGATAAGTAAACCGTCGCGACCTATTTCGATACCGGCCTGCAATGCAACCACATCCTGCACGGCGCTAACCGGCATAATTTCAACCTGCTTGCCGCTAACATTTAACTGACTGTTGGCAATATCCTTAACGATAACTGGTCTTTTGCCAACGACTACCACTTCTTCACCTTGCAAAGCCGCTTCTTTTAATTTGATTTGCACACGGGTGGTTTGGTCGATACGTACTTCTACATTTTTTAGAATATATGTGGCATAACCAACATAAGAGGCATTGATGGTATATTTTCCGGGCAAAACATTCAGGATTGTAAAAAAACCGTCGGCATCCGTTGCCGCGCCCACTGCACTTCCCTGAATATAAACATTCACTCCGGGCAGCGGCTCTCCGGTTCGGATATCGCTAATCAGGCCGACAATTTTCCCCGTAGTTCCGGCAAAAATAGACGAAAATAAAAACAGGACAAAAATTGCTGTTAACCATTTCGGTTTCATATTGAGAACCTTATTGTTTTAAACAATACACGGGAAAAGTCTGTTTAGAACCATACTGAACTAACATTCAGAAACTTGAAAATCGCTAAATTCAGATAAAACACAAATCTAAATAAAAGGCCGACACTCGGATTAAGCGCCGGCCTCTTCTGTTCGGAAAGATCGATTATTTAACCAGGATCATCCGTTTGCTTTGGGTTTTACCGTCGAATTTCAACTGATAAATGTACGTTCCTGTAGCCAGTTTAGAAGCATTCAGATTGTACTGATGCGGACCAGCATTCATTTCTTCGTTAACCAAAGTTTTTACTAACTGTCCTGTCAACGTGTACAGGTTCAGTTCAACCTTTGATTTTTTAGCAAGAGTAAACGGAATGGTCGTAGTCGGGTTGAACGGATTCGGGTAGTTTTGCAACAATTCAAAAGTGGTCAGAGCATTCGGCTGATCTTCATGGATGCCTGTTTGTTTTTCCCAAACAGAAATCTGGTTGTATCCGAAATCAGCCATGTACATGGTATTACCGTCGGCGCTCCAGGCCAAGCCGCGTCCGTTCCAAATACCGCCGGCATTCGGATCGCCTTCCGGCTCGCCAAAAGAATACAGTTCCTGACCGGTGGTTACGTCAAAGGCATAATAACGGGAACCGCGATATACGGGACCGAAGTCTCTTTGCGTATCGGCAGCATATAAAATACCATCCGGCCCCATAGAAACGTCTTCCGCCCAGAATTCTTCTTCATGCGGCGCGTACGTATAGGTCGTATCGCAAGTAATCGTGGTATCTGTACCGCTGATGGTCGTATCGCAGGTTACCGTGGCAGTCGTGTCATAAACACCTTCGATAATGGTATTACCTAAGGTATCTACAGGTGTAAAGGGCAACACACCGGGGATATCGCTGTGAAAATGGCGTATGCCTAGGCCCATCCAGGTACTGCCGCAGTACATATCTTTACCGTCGGCTGTAACCGCGATAGCCCGGTTGTAGGTTCCGGTTAATGTGTCTATGGCGTTACCTTTTACGGTAAAATCGGGATTAAGAATAATAACCGGGTGTCCTTTACCAACTGTTCCGACGAAAATATTTCCGTTTTCGTCCACACCCGCTTTTGTTAAGGTATAATCATACCCCGGAAAATCAAACACATTCATTCCTTCACCGGTCTGATAGTTAATGCGATATATTTTACCGCCGGTAGAGAATATGATATTTCCGTCTATATCTGTCATGATACCGCCGACACGTTTGTTATCAAGCGTATCGTTTACCGCTCCTGTTAATATATTTACCGGTGAAAAGGACAGTTCATTGCCATTCGGATCCACAACACGCATACCATAAATTTTAATATAAGTAGTATCAACAAGAACAGAATCGGTAGGCCAGTTGTACATACCAAACCAAATGTTGCCGTTCGGATCGACGGCTACACCATGCATACCGTAGGCATTATCGACTGGCAAATCATATTTTACCAGTACTTTTTTAAATACCCAGGTGTCTTGTGCCCAAAGGGCCGATGCTAAGACTACCAGCAGTAAAACAGTAAAAATGGTTTTCATTTTTTCCTCCTTAGATTATTGGATTGTTAACTGTGAATTGCCTTATTTCCTTTTTTATTCTTCCTCCTTTCTTATTTTAATGTTAATTGTTGATTTAGATGTCTTAGTTTTTGTTATCTTCCATAATAAGGCGCACTGAGCATATCCTGCATATCCACTTTTATTAAGCGTTTCTTTTTCTGATCACTATTGGCAATCAAATACAAATATTTCCCATTACCCCAGGTCATATCCACCACCGGAGCATATAAAATGCTGCTGTAAAAAGGCTCGGCCATACCATCTGAATGGAGAATGGTCAGCGCATCTCCGGCGTTGGCAGCAATCAGCATGTCGCCTAAGTTATTAAAAGTGAATTTAACAATATTTGCTTTTTGATGGGCATTGTAAGCTTGCCAATCAAAAACCAATTGGTTAGGACCTAAAGAACCATCCGGCTGTATTTCATTCTTCCATATAGCCTCAACGGGAAGAGACGGATCAGGATTTTTAGCTATAGACTTTGCACTTACATAAACAGCTCCGTCATAAATCCGCAATGACGTTAATTGCACGGAATCAGGATAGGTTGCTACGGATTGAGCCTGTTTGGAAGCTACGTCAACGAGGTATACCTTTCCGTCCTTATTGGCGCAATATAACCGGCCGCTTTCATCAAAGTCTAAATCACTATTAGCCTGGCTGAATAAAACGTACCAACCATCTGTACCCCCGCCGGGCGGTACGCGAAACATTCCAATATCCTGAACATAGTACATATATCCGCCGGGACCGGTTTTAATTGAAACCGCTCCAACAGCTAATAATTTGGTATATTTTTTCTTAACGCTGTCCGGCTCGACAAAATATACCGCGCTACCGGCTGTCAAATACAACGTTTCATCGGCGGAGCAGGCCATACTTACAATATCTTCCGTATCTTCAAAACTGCCGTACTCCAAGGCCAATCCATGAAATGTTAAAAAGTATTCAAACGATTCGTTATAATCTGCATATAAAATGGCGCTATCTACACGAGCTTTCATAATAACCGAGTCGAGATACTCTGTGCGCATATTATTCAGCGAAGGAACCTGCACGGTAATTTGTGTAGGCGAAGCATCAACCGTTTTACCTTCTACGGCATTAAAAAATACATGGTTTCCCGAAGGTCTGCTGGAAAAATTCTGTCCTTCGATGGTTAACAGCTGCACTCCAGACAGCGCCGTATCAGCGGGAATGACCGCCGTAATGTGTGGATTTGGTTTGTACTGAATATCCGGCGGATACAACGGCTCCGGATATTCGTTTTTACATTGAATTAAAACAGCAAACATAAATCCGATCAGCAACAACTTTTTTAACATTTATTTTCTCCCGGCTTAATATCAAAAACAGCCCGTTGTTTTGTTATTACAATTGATAAACAAAAGTGAAACGATTGATTCCGCCAAAAACGCCGAAAGGGATATAGGCGTAGTCCAGGCTGAACCCGAATTGTTGAACACCAAAGCCAAGGCTGTAATTATATTCATCCTGATTATTTACATAACCAAAGCGTAGTGCAAAGGCGTTCATAAATTTATATTCCAGACCAAAATTCAAATATTCCGGATGGGACCTGGGATGGGCGGCGTCAATATTCACGAGCAGACGATGTGTATCCTGCCCGGGCAGCAAAAAGTCAGCGGCATCCATAGACAAACCGATTTTAAAGGTTAACGGCAATTGAAAACCTTCTTCCTCATATTTGATTTCCTGGCTGAAATTACGTACCGACATGCCAAAAACAAGGCTTTTGAAACCGGTTTTGTAAACAGTGCCAAAATCGAAGGCTACAGCATTAGCCACATTACGTTTGGTTACACCATTAGGCAAGCTGCTTTGGCCAAGTTGCTGACCGACAAGTTTAACCTGACCACCGACAACAAATTTATTGGTCAGCGCCCGACCATAGGCCAGACCAACCGCTACGGCATGGGGATAAAAATCACCCGTTTCCACAAAACCTTGTTCGTTGGGCCAAACCATGGTTCCTTCCAGTTTTCCGTAATCTACATTCTGGATGGAAAAACCAAACACACCATAATTTCCGTTAGAAGGTGTGTATGTAATCGCTCCGGAAGCGTGCTGGATTCCGGCTATCCAGTTAAAATAATTGATCGAAACGCTAAACATGGAGCTGATTCTGGCGATACCTGCCGGATTGTAAAACATTGTATTAGGGCTTCCTTCGACGGTAGTGTAAGCGCTGCCCATGGCCGAAGCTCTGGCGCCCTGACTTACGCTTAAAAACTGAAACCCGGTTTGGGCCAGCTTTTCTTGTGCGCTTGCAGCAGTCCAAAAAAGAAGCATTAAAGAAAGCAGGTAAAAGCCTGTTAATTTTTTATATTTCATGAAGTCAACCCTCCGGCATAGCTTTTTAGGGGTCTATTATTTTTTTATACTATTTATTTAGTAAACAACTATCCTTACAATGGCCACTTTTTTTTGTGCGTCCACTACCGTCTGATTGTTCTTTTTGAGCACCAGCAGGAATGTGTCCACATCCACATTATATTGGTAACGCATTTTGATATGTGGACTTAGATGTCCTTTGCTATCCTCTACCGTACATCCCGAAACAGTTGTAAGCGGCATTTCATCCGAAACAAAGTCCATTGGCTGTCCTCCCGGCGTTAACAGCAACAAATCTACAAAATTCGTTAGAAAAAATGTCCTTACGCCCGGTGTAACCTTAACGGCAACGTACGAAGTATCATCGGCGTTGGGCAGGGTAATATCATAGGGATGAGCGCTTCCCTGCTCAATAATAATCGTATCCTGCACCAGCTTGTTAAGCAGGGTGTCGGCAAATGTACCTACATTAGCATTCAGCCAATTGACGTTATAATCGGCCGCAAGCGCACCTGTATATTCGATTACCGTGGTATCACTCAGTGTTTCACAGGCCTGTTCATCTATCCCCGAAATCTGAGAGGTTTCTTCTTTGTAAATCTTACAACCCGATAACAATATGATCGCCGACAGAAAAAATATTGTTACGGTTGTTTTGTGCTTTTTAGTTTGTGACATCGAAGCAAATCTCCATTATTAACCATCTTCAGTTTTATCTGATAATTGCCAGTTTTTTAGTGATGGATTGCCCTTTCCGGAAGATGTAATTCCCGTCATTATCCCGGACGTCTTCCGTTACTTTGAAATAAACAATATAAATACCGCTTACCACTACCTGGCGCGCTTCTGTAATAGAATTCCAGGCCTCATCGCCGCTGGCATCTTCATGATTTATCGTTTTGATTAAGTCCCCGCGCTCCGTATATATTTTAATCTGGCAGTAAGGCGGCAAATTGACAAAAGTGATTCGGTCGGCACCGCTAATCCCGAACTGCCACGAACGCGCCCGTACGTTGTAGGGATTGGGTACAATACGGATACTGCTCAGGCTATTGCCAGGCGGGCGGCGCAAATAAGCCGGTTCCATGGTCATGGTGTAGAATTTTCCGCTTTCCAACAGACCGTCCGGAGTGCTGCCATCATCAAAAGCCGTAATATAATAATGATAATTAAAACCGCGAATAGCGGTGCGGTCTTCGTAAATATTCACAATTTCCGGATGGCTGGTGCCGGTGCCGCAGGCAAAAATAAGCTCATACGTGGTATCCGGCTGATGTATGGCCCGGTAAATACGATATCCAGCAAATTTATTCCCATAATTTTTGCCGACCCAGCTCTCTGCATTATTTGCCCAGGTCAACGTAATTTTATCCCCACCGGATTTAACTTTGAATTCTCTGGGAGGAGGAGGCGTTTCCGGAATAGCAAAATCCGATTCCCAATTGGCCTTGGCACGTTCAAATGTTTGAATTAATGAATCCCGTCCGGTCATCACCCAGGCATTTTTAAACTTGTTACGATCCGTTGTATTGGTTCCGGAAGGTAACGGATACGGCGAAGCTTTAGCCAGCCATTGAGCGCCCAGGCGATAACAGCTTGCGCGATCCAAACCGGCCACACCTTCCGCATAGACAATATGAATACTATCTCCCGGCGCTAAAGTATACGGCCCATAACCCATGGTGGTGGAAAATCCGCCGGCACCCGGATCCGATTCATCGGCAAAACCGTCACCAACACGGGCAGCCTGGGATTCGGCCGGACGCCCGGACGTCATGGCCGCATATTCCTGAGCCATTTTAGAAGCGTTATATTGATCGTTACTGTAATTAAGCTGGGAATCCGAATCTATTTCCAGCGTGGTGCTGGGCTGATCCGGGTCGTCTGATTTGTCTACAGCCGATTTATCGGCATGTATGGTTATGGCTCCCAAAAATTGCGGCGTCCCAAAATGGCCGTCGCTTAAATAAGCCGGGCCACCGATATTGTCACCGGGCCCCTGCCATAAAGAATGCTTTCCCAGCCAGGAAATTAAAGCCCGGAAAGGTTCACCTGTCACCGGATGCGTATAGATAACATCATTCATCGTGCTTTCGCCCCAGGAAGTTGATTGCGGCAGCCAGTAATATCCGTAGGGGCCGCCTTCACGACTGGGTGCATAGCGAAACTGAAAATAAAAGACCACGCCCTCCAGCGTCTGCGGATTTTTCGTACCGTTTAAATCGATGATACCGGTATTTTTAAACACATAATCATAAATAAAATAATTACTGTTGTTTTTTTCGCTAAACGCATAAATAGTACGCCGCATGGTTACGCCAATAGATGTATGCACCACATTATAAAGCACACGTTCCGCCGGTAAATCGGGATCGATGTGTTCCTCTTTGACGGTTTCCATGTAGTTTAATTTGGACGCATTCACACCATCTACGTCCACCGAAGGATGCTGGTATTTTCCCCAAAGTTCAAAGATCTCAGTCATAAATTCGTAACCTTCGTCCACAACATTACGCGGGCCCACATGAACGACCTTAAAATTAAATACTTTATCAGCCACCGGATCGTTAAAATTTTTACAGCCAATCCACAGGGCTTTGGCCGCTTTGGAATCCTGATAACGAAATTGGGCAGGCCAGCGTAAACCATCCTGCTGATCGGACACTAAATGAGTACGGCCGACCTCCATTTCACAACCATCGCTATGGAACCAGTCATGCAAATCTCCAATGGCGATCCACTGCGTTTCGCCGGCAAAGAGGGGCACACTTAAAAATACGCTGAAAATAATCACCGACATATAACGAATGAATGTGAAGAGTACTTTTACTTTATACATATGCCTTCCTTATAAAGATAATAAGTCATCGCCTTGTTTATTAAAAATGATACGTAATCGTTAATCCCATAAAAATATTTCTGGGATTTAAAAACGTGAAATACGATTGGTTCGGCATATCAATATATGCTTTGTCATCCAGTATTCGGTTCAGTCTGGAATCGCTTACTACCTGCCATTGTCCATTAGCATCAATTTGCATATATCTGCTGGTATTGCCGTCATAGTAAATCACCCGCGGATTAGGAGCGCTAACATTAGTAATATCAGCAGTCCATTGCATGGGCTGATAGGCAACGCCGTTTGGGCGGTAATCACCGGGCTGATCGTCACCAGGAATCACGCCGTAATTCAATTCATCCGTAATACTTGTAGGCAAATGCAATGATTTCATATAGTATTCATAGTCATGGATGTCGGAGAACGAAACGCCGGAAAAGTGTTTTAGATTGAAAACATTATAAAAATCCGCAAAGAATTTTACATCAAAATTTTTCACCTTGAATATACGCGATATTCTTAAATCCGCCATATAGTAATCTTTCCATTGGATATTATAGCGGATGCCCGGTATTTTGTTTGGATTCCATGTATCCCAACTACCGGCTCTCCAATTGGCTATTAAATTGAAATGCCAATCCGATAACAAATAGGTGTTCATTGTTTCCGGGCCAAATTGGGGGGGGGTATGAAAATCGATATAGGACTTAATTCTGGGCTGCGGACGCGGTTTAAACTGATAGGCATTACGGCGCTCATATTCCCTTTGATCCGCCGGATTTTCATACATCCTGGCGGTTTCAAAATAGCCGGATGTGCCCACACGGTATTCGTAATTTATATTGCCCGTAATCCATTTACCGGTTCGTTTAGTGAGATCAAATTCAATACCGCGAATATCTTCGTATCCATTATTGGTAATTTTCAGATAATTAACCTTTCCGTCAAAACTGATATAGCGCACCCAAAATTCTTCATCAAGAATATCTTTGTAATAGGCCGATACCCTTAGCAGTAAATTATTGAGCAGTGCCTGGTCATAGCCCAGCTCATAAGCAACCGTGGTGGACAGAGGAATGGTCGGATCGCCGATTCGATCCAGTTTATTTCGAATATCTCTCTGAATGCGGTAGAATCGTTCGGAAGTAGGCATTTCGCGGTAATGGCCGTAGTTAAAGAACAATTTGGAGTTTTCGGTGATCGGATGCGAAATGGAAAGGCGGGGACTTAGTGTAAAACGGGGTTTGATGTTTTTATTTTTAAACCGTGCTTCATCTTCATTGGAATAATTATCAGAATAAAAACCCCGATCAAACGTGCTGGCACTATACCATTTTCCGTTAAAATTATAATAATCCAGGATTAAACCAAGATTGGCAATGAAGCCTTCGTATTCTATTTTATCCTGAGCATACATTACGCCGCGAAACGGATGCTGCTTTATTCTGGTCCAGGTGTTACCTTCCGGTAAAAATTTATTAACCATACCAAATCCAAGATCATAATTTTCGGAAACAACCTGCATGCCGGCTTTGATCTCATTATGCCGATTGATTTGACTGGTCAAATCATATTTCAACTGATAGGTTGTGATGGCACTGGTATCACGGCCCACGCTCACTGCGCCACCCATTCCCAGACGCCCTTCCACAGAAGATACTGGATTAGGATAATATCCTACCGGCGCTTCATCAACGAAGTATCCTTCAAATAATTCATATTTTTTTGCCGTATCTCTGAATTTATCCGGACCTGTTCTGTATTTACGGTTTGTGCCGACGAACTTGGCTACCCAAAACGTACTCGGGCTGACAACGTAAGTTAATTTTGCCGAAAATATATTGGCATAACGATAGGCAGTGGAAAAATACATATCGGTATAGATGCGCCAGGGCGCCGTAAAGCCAACTCTGTTAACCGCGCTGGCCACGCCCCAGGCCGAAGTGAACAGGTCCGTTCCGCCGGAACGCGAAACGGCGGTTCCTTTACTGTGGCTGTTTAAACCCATCAATGTCAGTTTAACCGACGGTGTGATATCGGATGTCAAACGCAACATAAACGTTTCGGTAGAAAGAGCATCGGTAGCCAGCCGGTATAGGTACATATCCTGATTCCGCTTATAGGAAGCAAAAAAACGTAAATCGCCAAGAGATTTGGAAACAAACGGAACGGGACCGCCAAAGCCGGCATCAATATCATAATCGGGTTTCTTAATATCCCCCTGCTTACGATGTTGCCATAAAAATATCCTCTGGGCCGCTTCCGGAGTTAAATCATTGTTCGGGTCCGAATCCTGTAATGTTTGCAGAGCAATACTATTCCATCCGCTGAACTTGGGATACTGACGACGCGTGTACTCATCCCAGGCGCCATTTTCCGTGCCCGTCCAGGCCACCTGATCATCCAGATAAGGACGGAACCAATATGAATTCGGATCAAACGGTGAAATACCAAAATGCTTTGGTTGGGGCGGACGAACTTTATAGGTAACCGTTCCGGAGTAATTGGTTTTAGATCCTTCTTTTGTTACTACATTTACCACACCGGAACGTACATTGTCATACTCAGCCCCGAGTCCGCCGGATTGTACGGAGATCTCCTCCAAAGCGCTGAGGGGAATTCCCATTATCGGCTCATTATTGCGCGTATCCCTAAAAGAGATACCGTCGACCACAAACAATACCTGGCTGGAAGAACTTCCGCGAATACTTAAGCCAGACGTTACGCCAGCTTGTAAACCAACCACCTGTGCCACACTGGTAACCGGCAGAGCTTTCACTTCTTCTGCAGAGATATTTTTCATGCTGGCGGCTACGTCTTTCTGAACCACCGGCTTTTTGGCAACCACTACAACCGCCTCAGTGGTCATTATTTCCGGATCTAGTTTGGCATTAATGACTGTAGTTAAATCAGTATTTACGTGTACCTTTTCTACTACATATTGTCTATAGCCGACGTAGGAGAACACCAATTTGTAAGAGCCGGGTTTCATATTAATTATAAAATAATAACCATCGGCATCAGTAGCAGCACCCTGCATAGTACTTTCCACATAAACATTTACTCCGGCCAGCGGCTCTCCGGTTTGAGCGTCCGTTACTCTTCCGGAAATTTTACCGGTGGTGCCGGCATAGAGGAATGTCGTCGAAAATAGAAACAAAAATAACACACAAAAACGAAGCATACGCATAAAGGATTTCTCCCTCATCAAATTAAAAGGCAAATATTGTGGTTTGTGAAGTACATTAACTAACTTTTTCTTATTTTAGGTTAATTGGTTCAAAATTATACTCAAAAAAAAATCAAGTATCAATAAAAAAATTTAAAAATATGCGCTTTTTTGTAATATTTTACTCTTAGGCACTTTTTTTGGGCAACAGATTATGATCTTTTCTTTTACTTTTTATGAAAAATTCCCATGCTATCGGGCAAAGCCATAATTTTTAACGCAGGCACAATGGTGCGTTCCGGGAAATGCGTTTTAAACACAAACATATTTGCCCTGCTAACAGATAACGTATCCAGTATGGCATGGTTAATGTGTATATCATGCTGCTTGACCAATGCGCTTAATTCCCTTAAAAAAGCTTTGGATTTAGCCGCGGCTGTTTTTTTTTTTTGGCTTATTTTGCTTTTTTCCAGCTCATAAAGCAAATAGTCGCTCCACATTTGCCGCTGGTTACGAACATAGGCGGTTTTGCCCAATCCCAGACGAAGCGCCTCCTGCGCTAGCGCTTCGTCATCCAGTACATGTTTTACCGCAGCCAGAATACTCAGGCGGAATTCCCCGCGCGCTTTAAATTCAATAGGATACGGCGCTACTTCTGCCCGCCGTAAAAGTTCTTTTACCGTCCAGACCCTGCCGTCATTAAAATGTACCACCGCTTCTTGTGCCATATTTCCAAGGGAGGCATTTTTTTCCAGATCAATCCCAAGCCTGTTACCTTTGGGCTTAACTCGTCCGGAAGAAAACAAATAGGCATCCATGGCGCGTACCATCTTTTTAAATATTTCTTTGTCCAGTGTATAGGGCGCTGTTTTAAAATGGCGCTGTTTATATTCGGCAAACTTGCGGGCACTTTTGCGCAATCGGATGGTTTTGGCCAGCTTAGACTGTTGTTGTTCAAAATCATCCTGCGATTGGAATACATTCGTGAGGATATTGGTAAGCTTCAAAATAAAGTAGTAGCGCCCCTCTTTGATCGGCGAACTAACTTCGTTAATCTTCATACGATAGACCTGTGGCCGAATGGATGGCAGGCGCGTATCCGATAGAATCGTATCCTGCGGAATGGTTTTTAGGGAAAAGCCCTTTAAGCGGGCCAGCTCCGTAAAAGTCATTGCCCCGCGCAAGCGACTATAATCCAGCGCAGCCTGTGTAGAATCATCATACAAAAAATATTGTACAACACGTTTTTGTTTGGACTGGCGGTAGGCTTCCAATAATTCATTTTGGCTAATTTGAATTTTACTAAAGATGGAATCCTGCCACAGCTTTTCAATCAGTGCTTCGCGCTTAAATTCTTCAAACCAGGCTTTGGTTTTGGGCTGATCGGCAAGGCCATGTGTAACGGCCGCTGTTGCCAATAATTTTTCGGCAATTAATGATTGCAACAACAATCTTTTGGCTGCTACATCACTTTTTATTCCAGCCAGCGAGGGATTAAACTGGTACATATCACGGAACTCGCTTAGTGTAATCTTTTTATCGCCTACGCTGGCCACAACCGATGACTGGTTTTTTTGCGAGCAATTCAGGCTAAAAAAAAGTATGGCCGGCAGCAGCCATACTTTTGATTTTACTTTTAACATAATAAAGATGTTGTTAGAATTGAATACTTAATGAAAAACGCTCTGTCTTTTGCAGACGTCCCATATCGGCATAGGCGTAGTCCAGGACCAATTTAGTGGTGCCGACCATGCGGATTTTAAGCCCAAAGCCGGCAGTGAACCCTTCTTCAGAATCTTTCTGAAAAAGAGACTTGTAACCGGCGCGCAAAAAGACCATCTCTTTCCAGCCGTATTCCATGCCCGTATTCAGCGCTTCATAATTATCATTCGGCGTGATGGCATCTACGGCCACGGTTATACGATGGGCATCGGTCTTAATTACATCCTTGGCCAGTCCAACCTGAAAATAAAGCGGAAGGGCATAATACTGCATTTCATATTCGGCATTTACAACCGATACGTTGCCTACATTTTGATTATCCGGGTCTGCTGCAAATTTTATATCCCTGCCGTCCAGACGCATTTTAGAACCAAAATTACGGATACTGGCGCCCAGATCCACGCCCCAAAAGGGCGTTTTGTAAAGCAAGCCCACGTCAAAAGCCATGGTACCGGCGCTCATATGCCACAAGCGCTGATGAATATACTTACCGCTAAAACCGATGGAAAAGTTCGGTGTTAAGCTACGGGCGTAGGCCACGCCAAGGGCAATATCCTGCGTGGAAAAACGTTCGCCCGTGCCATTCGGTTCTTCGACGGTAGTAACATCCATATCGCCCGACGAAAAGGACGAAACCATAAAGGCCAATGTGCCCGCTTCGTACATATTCAGCGACAGCGTACCGAAATCGTAACTGGTACCGGCAATCCAGTTGGTATGCGTAAACATGGCCTGATAGCCGTTAACCACGGCCAACCCGGCTGGATTAGTATAGATAGCGCTGGCGTCATTGGCAATGGCTACAAAGGCCCCTCCCATAGCGATAGAGCGAGCGCTCACGCCAATTTTAAGAAACTGCGCCACGGTCGTTCCGGTTTTAGAAATGGCTTCCGACGACAGACGCTGAGCCTTTAGCGTACTTTGGCTCAATACCAGTACTGCTGCGATCAAAATAATTAATTTACTCTTCATTAACAGCCTCCACCTGTATCTATGGCTATTTTATTATCACAAATTTACCGACTTTTTCGCCGAGACCCGGAGCTTCCACATGGAAGAAATACAAGCCATAAGCCACTTCCATATTATCCTTAGTCAGCAAGTCCCAGAACTCTTTTCCGTCATCCAGTCCCGAATCGTGTTGCAATACACGCACTAATTCACCGGCCTGTGTGTAAATACGAATGGTACATTGCGGCGGCAAATGATCAAAATAGAGCCGCCGGTAACCGCGCGAAGTACGCGACACTTTGTTGCTGGGTTCAATGACATTGGTTGCAACGTACGGATTGGGAACCACATTAATCTTTTCCAAATCGCTTTTTGCGGTCGGCGTGTCAATATGCGGAGCGACGGTGGTAAAAGAAAATACATCGCCATCCTGAAACGGTTTATCGGTAGCGAAATAATATACATCGCCGGCGCTCGGCGCCTTGGTATGCTGAGTATCCGGATATGATGTTGCTACTTCCCATACGATGTTCTGTGGTCTTTCGCCTCCGCGTAAAATAAAAAACGTATTACCCGGTTCCCACACGCCGGAGCTGGACGTGGCGATCTTCATATAGGTATTATTTAGCACATCCATTACTTTAAAAGGCAGCAACATGTTTGTCACAGAAGTATCGACGGTATGATCATAAAAGGTGATTTCATAATCAAAAGGGTCTTCTTCAGCATAGTTGTTATGAAAGTAGAATTGAAATCGCAAATCAGTCTGACTGGAAGCGCTCCATCCGGACAGCCCCTTATTCCAGCCGAAACTGGCTTGTTTAACGGCCAAACGAATTCCGTCAAAAACGGGGTTGGTCAACTCACCGTTTAAAGCTTTGCTTTTATAGACGGGAAAATAAGTATATGAGATTGTATATTGCATGTTATCCTCCATGCGGGCGCCCGGTTTTGCAGCCGGGTCATATACCAAAATCGTGCCCGCCGGACCGTCCACTTCATAATCCAGGCCGGCTTCAAACACCTGCCCGCCGGACATATCGGTCACAACCACCGAAGTATCGTTTATATTCGCTTTGGACAAGGCTACATAATTACCATAAAAGGACACGAAAGTTTCTTCGATTCGTTTGGTGTCTTCAACCGAATAATCGGTTCCGGTAGAGTCGGTCCGGTGGAAAAGAATGTTATATGTGTCATTATCTTTGGTTGCGCGATCGTCAATTATTCTCAGGGAGAAGCTCCCGGTAGACCACCCTTTTTCACGCACTACGCCGCCATTATTATCAGCATCTTTAATTTTACCGGGTACATAACCTGCCGCGCGACGGCGCGGAATAACTTTAGCCGTATTAATATCAAATGAATATTCGTTGGTCGTTGGATTATAGCTAATTATTTTAGAACAAACCGAAGGCGGTATGCGCAGCGAATCGTCGCCGCGGTCATACGAAACAACCGCATAAAAATAGGTTTGTCCGTTGATGACCCGGTTCGAATCCACAAATACATGGCGCAGTCCCGTATCATCTCCCATGTAAAAAGCCACGCCGCGCTGTGCATAGGGAATGGTACTCGGCCCTACAATGCCATCAACCAAATCGAACTGGGCGTTAGCGCCTTTGGCCGTTTTTAACGGCGTAAATAAAAAGCGGTTGCCGTTAACATCCGTAATCGTTTGCTGATCCAAAAAGCCGGGGTCCGTACTACGGTAGACGATATACCCCTCAAAATCTTTTTCTTTAGAAATAGGATCAACAGAGTTTTCGGCCACATCATCCCAATACAAGGTTACTTTCCGGTCGCCGGGTACTACCGACAGATGCGGTTTTGCCGGAGGCTTGGCAAACTGATAGCCGGAATTGTAAATCTTTTGAACGGTCTCAGCATTTAAAACCAAATCGTTTTTATCCTGACCGATGATTAGAGCGATGGAAAACCGTTTAATTGCTTCGCTGATTTCCGCTTCACTTACCGTAAAAATCGATCGTAATTTAAAGATACCGGAAGCATACAAAAATACATAATCGCCCTGTACTTGTGTTGTATCAAATTCGCCGGGTTGGATATAGTTACTCCACATTTTTTCATCTTCACTAATGTGTAAACCGCTGAAAAGAGGCTGAGCAAAACTGGTTAAGCCCAGCATGTCCGATTCATCGATATCGGTAAACTCAAAATTGGGTTCGCCCGGTTTGGAAATATCGAAGGGATCGCCGGCTGTGGGAAGGCCGTCTTTTTCACCTTCATCGCCGGTATTGGGAATACCGTCCACCCCCACGTCGTCGTTTTCGGGGTCCCAGTCGTGGTCGTTGTCGATGCCGTCCGTCCAGCTTTCATCTACCATGCCGTCGTCATCGTTATCAATACCGTCCGTGGCTACGCCCGGACTTTCTAAAAATTTATAACCAAGATAACCGGGAACTATATCAGGATTATCAATACTTTTCCCGTCGTCATCCCAGGCAAAAGTCATTTCCAGCTTTGTGTCAAAATTGGCCCAGTCATCATTGTAATCGGAAGGTCCGCCGATATGGGGATCGCCCCACATTCCGAAGATAACTTTTTCCAAATCGTAATGGCCTTTATTCTTTATCTTATAGATAAGGAATATGGCGTCTTCGGCCTGCACATTAGACCACTGGTAATAACGGGCTTCCACTTCCAGCCCCAATCCCATTCGGAGGGAATCGCCGGGATAGGGATAATACTGAAATTCTTTATTATCGCGATCATCCATTACAAAAAAGGCTTCCTTATCGGCGTTAGTGGCGCCTTGTCCCAGCGCTCCCGGCCATACATAGGCACGCAGAGCGTCATTATACCAGCCGGTGGGCCAGCTATCGGGCCGGCCGTCGCCGTCGCGGTCGCGGTCGTCGCTGGTTGGGATATATCTCGACCCCAGATTAAGAAATTCATTTTTTCCGTCGTCGCTTTGTACCAGCGGCTGCCAACCCCAGCGTGTTTTTTGATCCGGAGCGACTTCGCCGCCATTGGATTTTAAGCCGTCGGAAATCACATGGGCCACCCATACGGTATCGCCATTGGCTTTGGTAACTACGCGCCCGAATTTATCGCGTTTAATCTGTGCGTCAGGATGGCTGTGGGGCGGAACCTCGACTTCGGAACCGACAAACGGGCCGAATTCATAACCATAGCCCAAGCCTTCCCAAACAATATCGGTGATATGGTTGCCGGGCGATGAAATGGAACCGAAATTCCAAATTTCCGTCGTGATCTTATTGCCGTTCATAATAGCGTATTGTCTTAAAGCGCCTTCGGACGGCTTGTAAAAATTCACCTTTTCCCAGGCCTTATATTCCTCGATAAGCTGGGGCGACCAGTCTTTCTGAATGCCGTGTATAAAGAGGCTGTCGCGGTTAGTTTGAGCCGATAAGATGAACGGAAGCATCAAAAACAATAATAAGCCTTTTCTCATGCTCTTTAATTCTCCTTAATATCTCGCTTTGTTTTTCTTAATATTCAAAACTGAAGCCCAGCCTTACCGAACGCGGCGCTCGATAGTATTGGGGGCGTACGTTATATTCGTCATATGTATGCACGCCCGGCTCGCCATAATGTTTGCGAAAACTTTCGGGCTCGTTAATAGCGCGATTGACAAACGTGTAAGAAGCGCGGCCGGTGTCGTCAAATACATAACGCTCGTTCAGGGTATCAAATAAATTGTACACTTTCATAAAAAACATTAAATGGGATTTACCCAGCGGAAAACGATAGGAAACTTTAAGGTCGACATTTTTTTGCCACGGTTTACGATCCTGATTAGGCACGGCGTCGTAATTGGTTTCGAAGAGCAGTGGTGTGTAAGGATAGCCGGACGAAAGCTTACCGATCATGCTTACGGTTACTCCTTCCATCGGAGCCACTGCAACCGAACCATAAAAATTATGCGTCTGATCCCAATCCAAAGGAATGATCTTTTTGATGGTTTCCTGACCGGATAACGCATTGTAATAAAAAGCCGACGGATTGTTGTCGTTGCCTTCCGCTGCCTGGTAGGTATAATCGATGGAAGCCGACACCGGACTGCCGGGACGCATCCTCTTTTGGAAGGAAATCGTTATACCTTTAATATTGGCGTAATCCTGGTTCCGGCGTACGCGATAGCTCTGGCGGTCACCATCCAAACGTTGGAAGGTAATGGTCTGCCAGGCCAACAGGTCGCGGATATCCTTGTAAAACCCGGTAACATCCAATGAAAACATATCGCCAAATTGCTGCTGCAAACCGATTTCGTAACTGACCGTTTTTTCAGGATTCAAGTTGGCGTTGCCAAATAAGGGTGTGCCGTTGGCCGGTAAAATAAAATCGGGGTTGGTATATAAACTGTATAATGGCGGCATCTGGTAAAAATGTCCGTAGGAGAGATGGATAATGCCCTTAGACGTAATCGGGAAAGAAATACCCAGACGCGGCGAAAACATGTTTTTAGGCTTCGCTTTAGCCCGCGCGCCGTCCGGCTGTAATTCATCCACGGCATATTCGGCGTCCGAGAAAAAGTAATCGTAGCGCAAACCGGCATTGACGATAATATCCTCGTATTCCAGCTTATCCTGCAGATAAGCGGAGCCCTGACGCGGATGGCGTGTATAGATTCCGCCGTAAACTTTTGTCGGCGCCTGATAGACGTTGCGGTCGTATCCGATGGTAAAATATTCGCGGTCCAACACATTAAGGCGGCCCTCCAGGCCAAACTTAACCAAGTTCTGGGTATTCACCTGGCTGGTAAAATCAAACTTTACCTGATAGGTGTTTGATTTTTGGAAATCCTGACTGTTCCCCTGACCGCCAAAGCGGAATGTGGTTCCGCCCGGACTGCCTTTGATGCGGTTGGACGGGGCATAGCGCGGATCGCGGTAATTCTCAAAAACATATTTCTTATAGTCGCGTGTATTAAAGGCAGCGCGCAATTGGTAAAAAGTACTGGGAGACAGCGTATGTGTTAAATTCAACGAGTGGCTGAAACTGTTGGACAAATTTTGATAGATTCCGTCCGGATCGTATTTATAGGCATGGTTGTAAGTTTTGTACCAACTGTTTTCGAATAAGGACTGTAAACGCAGCGTCATCGACGGGGTTATTTTTAGTTTTACTTTGCCCAGTAAATTTAAGCCGTTGCTGGGATTCATAGGAACAATTTTATTATCGCCATTGCGCTCAATATACCAGTCATCGGTATAGACAATCCTCGTAATGATTTTGTCTTCATCCTTCTCCTGAATAATATGCTGCTTGGGATCAAAGTTAGAGGAATCTGTGGTCAAATGCTCGCGGATACCGTAAAGGTAACCTTCCGAGTAATGATAGCGCGCGGAAACAAAGAAGGTGTTTTCCTGCCGATTCAGCCCTAAAAAGGATAACGGTCCGGAAAGCGTACCTTCTGCATTGTAATTGGCCATTGGATTCAGAGCATCAATATTCGTAAAAATATTTTTATGTGAACTCACATAGTCACCACTGTAAAAACTGATATAAGGATGAAAATCCGAGCTGCCGTCTTTGGTAGTAAAATTTACCACACCGCTCATGGCGTTTCCATACTCCGCGTTAAAAGCGCCGCTGACCACGCTCATTTCCTGAATAGCATTGGTAGCCACGCTGGTAGCCATACCGTTAGTGCTGTATGGATTGGCTACGGAAATACCGTCTACCAAATAAGCAATTTCCGTAGAACGGCCGCCGCGGATATGCAATTCGCCGCCGGCCCCTTGCGTAACGCCGGCTTGGGTTAACATGATACCGGCAAAGGTTTCCACCGGCAGCGCTTTGATCTCTTCCTCGGTAGTTATCTTTTTTGACGAGGTAAGATCCTTTTGCACCAGGGGACGCTCGGCAACCACTTCGATTTGCTCGCCCAATTCCATGGTCTGTTCAGACAGTTTAAAATCAAGCGTAGTTGTCTGATCCGACATAATACTTACGTTTTTCATGACTACCGTCTGGTAACCGACATAAGAACACTCCACCGTGTATTTACCGGGCGGTATATTCAAAATAAAGAACTCCCCGTTTTCGTCGGAGGAAGCTCCCAGAGCCGTTCCTTTTAGAATGATATTTACACCGATCAGCGGCTCTCCGTTATTTTTATCCAGCACGATTCCGACAATCTTGCCCGAATTGCCAGCCAGCAAAGTAATTGCGGGCAACATTATCAATAAAGAGAGGAATACAAGCAGCCTGCGCATTTAAACCCTCCAAAGTTGTTCATTCACTTTCCAAACAAACTTGAAATCACAAAAGGTAATTTTGGAGTTTAATTTATGAAATCTAAATTAAATTCCAAAGAAAAAATAATACGTTTTTTGTCTAAAACTGTTTTAAGAGGAATATGAGTTTACTGTGCCGCCTTTCCTAATTTCATTCCAGAGTATATTTGCACAACCCGCCACCCCCATCTGAAGTTGTACGGATTAAAGGTCGAAAAAAGAAGCAAGAGTAAGGATAAACGCTATAATTAAGACAAAAAGAACTCCAAAAAATGTTTTGACTTTGTGGATATTTTTAGTATCTTTTCAGTTAGTTATCTTGCTTAATAAACACATCACTAACCAAATTTTTCAAGGAGGTATTCTTATGATGAAGAAGTATACTGTTTTAATCTCCGGAATCGTATTGTTTCTTGCCTTATCCCTTTTCGGACAAACCATGACCTACAAAACCGGTTATCAGTTCCCTGCCCTTAACGCCAGTTCCACGCAAATGGACTCCATACTGAACGGTTTGTCCAGTATCCGCGGCATGGACTACAACGCCAATCCTTTAGGCGACAATGTGCCGGCTTTTGCCGTTACTAACTATCATGGGAACGGCTTTATTCACGTTTTTAAAATGGCCGGCAACGATTCCATGGAACTGGTTTGGACCAGCCCGGCCTTTGATAGCCTGGGTGGCTCCAGTCGCCCTCGTTTTGTTAAATGGGCTGATTTAGACGGCGACGGGCGGATTGAATTACTCGCTCCTTTCAACCAGAACGGTATTGCCATATTTGAATGGGACGGCGTTCCCGGCAGTTGGAACTTCGGCGACAAACCGGCCCAGATCATCGGCGATCCGCTATATGCCATGTCTCCGGACTCTGGAGTCACCTACTGCTCTGTTGAATTTTTAGATGTAGGCGATTTTGACGGCGACAACAGACAAGAATTAGCGTTTGCCAATAACTCTAATGGCAGCGATTTTGACCGCTATTATATTTTCAGTATTGAAGGTGATTTTTCTACCGGCGATCCCGGTTTTTCCAGTGTGAAACGCGAAGCTATGTTCCGTAAAAATGCCGGCGACTACGCCTCTTACGGCGGCGGCACCCCTTACGCGGTAATTGGCGCCGACCTGAACGGCGACGGCCAAAAAGAGATGATCTTCCACAACTGGAATTACGGTCACGTTACTCCGGTTCGTTCCACGGGCGCCGATACTTACGCTTTAGCCGATACTGCTCATAAATATGTTTATGGCAACTATCCCGATGATTGCGTTTCTTTAGGCGGCGGCACCGCCTTTGATGTTAACGGCGACGGAACCGAAGAAGTATTCATTCCTCTATACAGCGCCAACGGCCTGGTTGAAATGGTGCACTATGGTAAAGATTCTTCCGTGGCTAAAATCGATTCCAACAATGTGTATATGATCGATATGCGCCCGGGTGAAGACAAGCGCTTTGATTTCTTTGGCCGCGCCGGTTACGGCGACTGGGATCAGGACGGCAAACCGAATATTTATGTTGCCGGACGCCACGGTGATTATGTAATGACCGCTGAATTTCAGGGCGGCGACTTAACCGACTCCACCCAGTGGGAAATCAGCACACTGTACGATGGTTTGGGATTAGATTCCACTATTTACAGCGCTATTGAAATCACTGATTCCGCCGGTGTGGTCGACAGCGTTTTCACCTTGCAGGCCAACAGTGAAGGCACCATTGCCATGAAATTGTATGGCGCTTACACCGATTTTGACCGCGACAGCTACGAAGATATTTTAATCCCAACTCAGGCATGGAAAGACAGCATCGATATTACCAAACATGTTTGGTTAAAAGACACATCTTACGTGGTTTATGATACGCTGTTTGCCGGAACTGATTCTATGACCATCGATACGGTAAATATTACCGAACCGGTTTATGAAACAACTGCGTATAAAGAAGTTGAACCGCACAGAATCTCGTTCCGGATGATCGAATCCTCGATTATCAACGGCATCGAAGCTAAAGATGTTACGGTAATCTCCCCCAACGATTACAAACTGAAACAGAATTATCCGAATCCTTTCAACCCGACGACCACAATTGAATTCTATCTGCCGGTTAAAAAACGGATCAGTCTGACCGTTTACAACGCATTAGGCCAGAAGATCAAAACGCTGGTTGATAATCAAACCCTTTCAAGGGGCAGCCACATTGCCCAATGGAATGCCACCAACGCAGCCGGCAAAAAAGTCGCCTCGGGTATGTACATCTACGAATTGAAATACGGAAACTTTACCCAGCACAAACGCATGATGCTGTTGAAGTAAATTTTCCTCTGTAAACTTAAAAGGCGTTCCCGTTTGGGAACGCCTTTTTTTGTTTTATATATCCCGCTTAAACCTTTGCGAAAGCTTAGAGATTTCGTAAAGATGTATTCCTCACCGGATCAGAACAATTTTTAACGCTTGTACTTTTTGTCCGAAGTTTATCCGCACAATGTAAACTCCGGAACTTACCTCGCAATTGAAGTTGTTTTTCGAGTCCCAGATAATTTCTTGTGTTCCAGCTCTTTGCTCGCCGGATAATAAGCTCCGTACCCTTCTACCGTGAATATCAGTAATTTCTATTTTAATCTCCCCACGAATGGGCATGTCATATTTAAAACGAATCTGTCCGTTAAAGGGATTGGGATAAGCCTGCAGTAATTCTTTGTTCCGCGGCAGATATGGTGGATAGTCTTTCATCCCGGTAGGCAACGCATCCAAAAAGGACAACGTTTGTTTAAACATCTTTTCTCGAAGCGCTCCCTGTACCAACATTTCAAAAGGAAAACCGCAGGTAATCACCGCCCCTTCGTTTTGCCCCTTGCCGAAAGTTCCTTTATAGGCCACAGCGGCAATCCGGCCGGATTCGTATCGCCAGAAAACACCGCCATACATTATCGGTTCGATGGCAACCGTCTGCGGAGCAGGTGTGTAAGGCGTCTGCAATGGCAACGTCTGATTTTCAAACGAAAGACCCTCTGCCGATGTCATCTCATTGACTACTTTGACGTGCAGCCAGTCGCTTAAAAAAGCTGCTTTCCCTTGCCGCGACAACGCCGGCAAATATTTTGTTCCGTTGATTAAAAGATGACCGCCGTTTTCCAGATAATCGCTTAGTTCCCGCACAATCAGTTCGTCCGTACTCGCCGTATCGTCTCCCCAAAAAAAAATCACATTGGCATAATCCCGCAGGTCAATTTTACCCAATCGCAGGCCTTCTACGGAGCAACTGTTAAAGGACAGTTCATTTTGTATTAACAATTGCGCATAGTCAATGGCAAAATCATGGCGCTCCGCCTGCCAGTAACCATCGCTGCGCTTAAAACCGTCTACAATTAAAAACTTCGGATTACCCGCCTGCGCGCGTTGGAACATATAGGTATTGGAGAAAGAGGAATAGTTGGTGATCGCTGCATTATCGTAAGCGCGCAGGCGTACGTAAAGCGGATAGGCCGCCTCGTAATTTTCTGCGGTGTAGATTGTATCTCTGGCCTGAATAGCCGCAGAAATGGCGCTTTGTTCACTAAATGTTTCACCGTTCAATGAAAAATAAAATTCGTACCCTTTTACATCCAACGCCGTGTCCGGCTGCCAATCAAAGCGCCAGTCTCCCGCGGCATCGACAGCCAAAGCGCTGATTTGCGGTTTACGCGGCGGCGTATGATCCGGCAGCGTTACTTCTACGGGCTGGTCAAATTCCCTGCGATTGTTGCGCGTATCTTCGGTATAAACGCGGACTATGTATTTTCCCGGAGTCAGCGCCGCTGTATTCCAGTAATTGTTACCAGTGATGCGGTTAGTGAGAATATAAATGTAGGTGGATAAATCACTGCCCGGGAAGTAAACATTTTTTACATATGCGTTACCGGGGCGTACGTCAAACTGATACGGTGTGTAAGCGGCGCTTACGGGAACAGCGCCGGTAGAATCAAATATCTGATATCCGGCCAGATAAATGCCGTTGTTGCCGCCATACGAGCCATTGTCTGTGCGGTCGTATAAACGGGCCACGATATCTACCTTACCATAAACTTTGCCGTGTTTAAATTGACTGGCGCTGCCATCCTGATAAAATTTAACAAAGGCTACGGTCGGCTGATAAGGATCGCTGAAAGGGGCAATGCCGCCGGAACGCAAAGGATTGATATAATCGGGGTAGCGGCCGTCTATCAGATGCACATGGTTGGCGTAATTGGTGTACCCCACAAACTGCCCTTTTTGCACATTGTCGCCCACACCCAGCGTGACCAGCGGCGTTACATGCAGATAATTGAAATTGCCCACACGAATCCAGGCCGAATAGCCTTCCCGCACCAAACTCTCTACGCTACCGGATTCGATGGCATATACCGGTCCGCCTTCGCTGAGCGGAATATCAATGGCATTATGAAAATGATCCATCAGCACCGAGCCGTCGGTTGAGGGGCGATTTTCGCAAAAGGTAGCGCTTACATCATGCTGTTGATCAAAGGGCGCGATGGGCCACTGGTAGCCGGCGTTCAGCAGTGAGGCTACGCCGACTAAGAAGAAAATAAATAGTTTAAAACGAATACCCATTGGCCTTCCGTTGATTAAAAAGTAATCTGGTACAATCCCTTTTTGCAACCGACTTGCAACCGCCCTTCTTCAGTAAAATACACCGCCCGCGGCAGATAAATCTCTCCCTCTAATGAAACTTGCCGGCCGGCTTCTGTTTTGAGATTGAAAAAACGAATCACGGGCGCGCCATAGCGTAGTTTTCCGGCGGAATAAAAAGGCCGGCCGAGTACCATGCACACCATTTGCCTTCCGTCGAAAAGAACATCGGCAATCAACTGCTTGTCTACGGCAAAGTGAAATTCCCGCTGCGTTTTACCGGTAACGCCGTCAAGCAAGGTTATATTCTGTTTGTCCGCCAGACAACCCGGTCCCGGCTATCCAGCAATAAAACCGAAACGCCGGAATCCGAAGATTGGCTTCTCGCTAACAGCAATTTCGTTTGTCCTTCGCTGTCGCAAACGGACTTTAGTGTTTGCACGCCGGGCAAAACGCGCCGGGAGAGGGGACGGCCGGAAGCATCGTATTCGCGGATAAGCGTGTCGAACCGACGCTTACTTGATTTTAGCGGAGCGCTGTAAACCGTAACCAATATGTGCCGTTTGGCATTCCAGTGGCTGAAATAGGTGTTTTCGTAAGTGAAAGAATAATCCTGCGGAGGAGGAATTTCCCACACTCTCGTTCCCTGATAATCGTAGACGGAAATACGGCCGTCCACTTCCAAGAAATAGATACGGCGATCTTGAGCGTCAACTTCCGCAGCGGGTACGGGCAGATCATTGTCACGTAAAAGAGTAAACCCTCCCAACGGCGCGCCCGAAGACGCAGTCAGACGGTACTCAATTTTCCCCTTTCCGATTTGCGGAATGAGCAGCGTCTGCCGATAGGCGTCCATGCTCAGCAGTTCGGGATGGGCAACAGACAAAGGATTTTTAAATTGCACGCTGTCCCGCACAATCGGCACAGCAGAGCGGAACATAACCCAGCCCGCAGCCGGTTGTGCCGGTCGCTGCAGCATCCTCACCTGCAACGGCGTATCGGCAGCAAAAGACAAGGCGGTAAAAAACAGCAAGGGCAGCAAAAGATATTTATTTTTGTAGATCATTTATCGGCGTTATCCCGCATAAAGTATTTAAGCCGAAGGCCCAAGCCGTCAAATTCGGCATAACTGAATTTACTAATCCAGTCGCCCAAATTGATGTACTTATGGCCGTCCTCTTCATGCACTAAGGGATTATGACGATGACCCATCAGTACATAATCGAAGCCTTCAGCAAAACGTTCTCTGGCAAACTCTATGTAGTCGCTCTCATCGCGCAAATCGTTTTGCTGGTTAGTATACTTACGGCTGGAGCCGGAAGCCAGATTAGCTAACTTGATACCATAATCAGGATGGATCAAACGAAAGACTTTTTGGTTGAATTTATTACGCAAAAAGCGTTTTAAAAAGCGGTAGCCCACATCATGTTTGGCCAGTCCGTCGCCGTGGAACAAAAAGAACTTTTTACCGGCCAGTTCAATGGTCATCTCATCCGGCCAGGTGCGAATATTTAGATCGCGCTCAAAGAATTCTCCAAGAGCAAAATCATGATTGCCAGCCAGATAATGGACGATCACTCCGGCGCGCGTAACTTCCGCCAAATCGGTAAGAATGTTAAAATATTGTTTTGGAATTACTGTGCGGTATTCGTACCAAAAATCAAAAAAGTCACCCACCAAAAACAGATGCGTAGCCTCCTGCCGCACCATCTGTAAAAAACGGTGCACCAACTCCTGTTTGCGGATTTCATCTGTCCCGTCTTCCGCGCCTAAATGCAAATCCGATATAAAAAACGCTTTTACCATGCACTCCTCTGAATCTTTCTTATCCGCCAACCGCCTGGCAAAAGCAAATTACACATTTAGGGCTTTTTAAGCAATTCAGACATTTTTCATTCCCCTTTTTGCCCGACTCATATTTGTTTTCAAGAGCGGTATTTATTAACTTTTCTGTAAAGTAATAGTAGCTTTAGAATAAAACAATGAAAACAAAACATACCTGTATTATAGGCGACGCCCGAAAGATGGCGGAAATTAGCGACTCCTCGGTGCATCTCGTTGTCACATCTCCGCCCTATTGGCAATTAAAAGACTACGGCGCCGAAGACCAAATAGGATTCAATCATTCTTACGAGGAATATATCAACAATCTTAATTTGGTTTGGAACGAATGTTACCGTGTGCTGCATCCCGGTACGCGCATGTTAATCAACATCGGCGATCAATTTGCACGCGCTGTGTATTACGGCCGCTACAAAGTAATTCCCATTCGTACTGAAATCATTAAATTCTGTGAAACTATCGGCTTTGATTACATGGGCGCCATTATCTGGCAAAAAAAGACTACTATGAACACTACCGGCGGCGCTACGGTTATGGGCTCATATCCTTACCCCCGCAACGGCATTGTAGAAATTGACTATGAGTTCATTTTAATTTTTAAAAAACCCGGCACACCGCCAAAAGTATCTCCGGAAATAAAAAAGAAATCGCTTATTCCAAAGGAAAAATGGAAAGAATATTTTTCCGGGCACTGGTATTTTAACGGCGCTCGTCAGGACGGCCATATCGCCATGTTCCCCGTTGAGCTTCCGCGGCGGGCCGTTGAAATGTTTACCTTTGTCGGAGAGACCGTGCTGGACCCCTTTTTAGGCAGCGGGACTACCACTTTAGCCGCCATTCTTTCAGACCGGAATTCAATTGGCTACGAAATTAACGAACGCTTTACACCACTTATTAACAAGAAAATCGCTTCTCAAAAAGAAAGTCTTTTCGGTGATTTTGAATTTACCATAAAAAAACAAAAGCGGCTTAATCTCGACTGGAGCGAAGAGATCAACAAATTAAAATATGTTTTTAACGATCCTATCCGGTTTGATAAAAAAACAGACCCTAATAAAATGAAGTTCGGCTCCAAGATATCTGTAGCGGACGCTCAAACGCCTTTAAAACGGGAAGAATATTTTACTGTTAAAGAAATTCTCGATACCAATTTAATTAAACTCAGCAACGGGCTCAAAGTTCGCCTACTTGGCGTTCGTCCCAAAGCGGGACAAAAAGAGAATGCCCGGCGCTTTCTATCCGCAAAGATCCTCAAAAGAGCAGTGTTTCTGAAATTTGATCAGTCCAAATATGATGCGGACAACCGCTTTCTGGCGTATGTTTATATGAAAAATAAAACCTTCATCAACGCTCATTTGCTAAAGGAAGGTTTCGCGGAAATTGATTTTGAATATCCGTTTCGATTAAAAAATAAATTTGAAAAACTTCTTTCCGGCAAAAGCCTGTATGAAAAAACATATTAAAATACCCTGCTCAGAAGTAAAAGCGTTATTAGGTAGCGAAACTTTTGATTTTCCAAAATACACCACTCAGGTGATAAACCTTGCAAATCAAAACGCTCAAGGTACAAGGCCTGCCATTGTGGGGCAGATGAGTGAATTGATCTAGGAATTTTCCGGACAATCGATAAATGAATGGGAAGCATGGTATCTGAAAAAGCATCCCCACGCTATCAAGAATGCTACGCAAAAAATTAGAGATATGGTGGAAAATCTAAAAATGGCTATTGCGCTAATCGATGATGAAATGATAACAAATTGGGTTAAAGATTTGATAATCATTAAAACCTTCATTGGACTTCGCTTTCAAGAAGCGATTTTAAACAAGGTCGCTTCTTCATTGGGGACAACATATGAATTTGCTTCTCCTGAACAGGGAGCAAAAGGAATCGACGGTCTGATAGGCGATCAAGTTGTGAGTATAAAACCTGATTCTTATCAATTCAAAAAAGCTTTGCAAGAAACTATCCCTACAAAGATTATTTATTATTCCAAGTCCAAAGATGGTTTGATTATAGATCTTGAAGAATTTTTATGAATTAAATCATTTTTTGTTTTGAAAGGGATAATATGATGCCAAGCGCACTCGTTTTACTATCTTCCGGTTTTGAGGAAATCGAAGCCGTAACCATCATCGACTTACTGCGCCGCGCCGATATCAAGGTAACCGTGGCCGGACTGCAGAAGGACTTAGTTACCGGCTCGCACAACATCAATATTAAACCGGACGTTTATTACAAAGAGGTGAATCATAATTCCTTTGACGCGCTGATCCTACCCGGCGGACAACCCGGAAGCGCCAATTTAAAAGCCGACGCACAAGTGCTGAACTGGATTCAGGAGCGCCATTTGCAAGGCAAAATGTTAGCCGCCATCTGCGCCGCGCCAACGGTTTTTCACGCCGCCGGAATCACTAAAAATTTACAGCTTACCAGCTATCCCTCCGAAAAAGAGGTGTTCAGCGACAGCCATTACTCCGAAGAAACCGTGGTAACGGATGGCGCCGTCATCACCAGCCGCGGCGTAGGCACGGCCATCGAATTTAGTCTGAAGCTGATTGAAAAATTGCAGGGGTCGGCAGCGGCTCAAACAGTCGCTGAGCGCATTCTGTATAAAAATCAGTAAGAACGGAACGGCGTACATCCCGATTTATGGGGTTGTTTAATATTTTAATCCCTCACAATAAAAATAGCAACGCTGTCGTAGATTAGCATTCTGTCCCTGACAGCAGAAATAACAGAAAAACCGCTAATTAGCAATACCCCTTCCGCCATTGTTGTTTTTTATTCCAATAATTCTATGACAATCTGTAATTAGAAATCAAAATTTACAGCATATTAATAATGAGTCTGCTCTAAAAACCAGTTTTTGTCATTTCGAATGCAGTGAGAAATCTTATATCCTCAATAAAAACAATAGATTTCTCGTCGCCTTGCTCCGTGGCGGCAAAGGCCGTCCGGTTTTCCGCCACGGAGTGATCCCTACGGGAAAGGAACCACTTCGTGATGGGAAAATGACAGTGAGAGACCTTTTTAGAGTGAACTCAATAATAGCGTTTTATTTCTTTCAACCACTCAGGCCACAACGGTCTCTGTTTTTGCCACGCCTTCAATGGCCGCTTCGATGCGGTCGCCCGAAGTAAGCGGACCGACGCCGGCCGGCGTACCCGTCAAAATCAAATCGCCTTCTTCCAGTGTAAAAAAGCGGCTGATATAAGAAATAAGCGCCGGAATGGTAAAGATCATTTGCCGCGTATTGCCCTTTTGCCTCAAGGTTCCGTTGAGCTTAAGTTCTAAATCCAGTTCCTGAGCATTTGTCACCTGTTCGGCGGGTACAAATTCCGATACAGGACAAGCGCCGTCAAAACCTTTGGTCACTGCCCAGGGCAGTCCCTTTTCCTTGGCTACCGATTGCATATCACGCAGGGTTAAATCCAGCGCCAAACCAAAACCGGCAATGTGTTCGGGTACGCGTTCCCGGGAAATATTCTGTCCGCCCTTTCCTATGCAAATAGCCAGTTCTATTTCGTGATGAACGGCGCCGTGTTGCGTGGGAATCTGCAACGGTTTGCCGGCGTCGCACAGTGCGCTGTTTGGTTTTAAAAACAACACCGGGTCTTTAGTGCGCGAAGATTTCATCTCTTCAATGTGCTTCGCGTAGTTTCGCCCTACGCAAACTATTTTACTTGGCGTTAATGTTTTCCCGTTGTTAAATCGAATGCTGTACATCTTGCCCTCACATAATTCTAAAAAGTTTAATTTTACCGCGCATAATATCCAACTGCTTGATTTCATCCAACGCTTCTCTAATATCTCCTTCGCGGGCTTCGTCAATTATGATATGCACATAGCCCAGACCGTCTTCATTGGTTTTATTTACTTCGGCATGGGCCGAGCCAATATTAATACCGGTTTCACCCAATACGGTAGTAATTTTGCCTACAACGCCCGGTTTATCCACACAGGGAAAGCGCAGATAGTACGCCGTCGCCACCTCTTCGATGGGCATCACCGGTTTGGGATTCCAATCAAGCCGGTAGGAAATATGCCTCCTGCTGCTTTGGCGCTGCAACTCGCCCACCAGGATCAAATCGCGTAGGATCAAACTACTGGCCGGTTCTACGCCCAGTCCGCGGCCGTATGCCATATAATCGCCCAATAAATCCGTTTGCACAAAAAAAGCGTTATATTCATCACGAATCAACGTTAACGGATGATCCCGCGGCACTAGTGTGGGATGCACACGAATTTCCAGTTTGTCGCCGTGATCTTTCATGATGGCCAGCAGTTTAAACTCATAACCGAACTCTTTGGCGCACTGAATATCAAAGACCGAGATGTCGGAAATACCTTCCGAGTAAATACTGTAGTAGTCGATATTTACGCCCAAAGCCGAAGCCGCTAAAATAGACACTTTTTGGGCGGCGTCCGAACCTTCATAATCGATGATCGAAAGCGACTCGGCCAGACGCTGCATTTTACGTGAACGCAGCACGTCTTTTAGGGGAACCTCGTGGCGCGTCATTTCCGACAGAATAAAATTGGAAGTACCGCTGACGATTCCGTAAATGGATTTTATCTGATTGGCTACCAGGTCGCGTTTTAAGGCGCTGACAATGGGCAGCCCGCCGCCCAAGGAAGGTTCAGGCAAGATATACACATTGAATTTATTGGCCAACTGCGCCAGCTCTTCCATTTTTGAAGCCAGCAGGATGCGGTTGGCTGAGATTACGTGTTTACCTGCGGCAATCATCGTTTTAATAATGGAAAACGTCGGCTCAATTCCGCCAACGGCGTCAATCACCACATGGATGCTTTCATCATCAGTAATGTCCCGTACATCGGTCGTAAGCAAAGAAGTGTCGACATTATGCGCGCGCTTGAAATGGAGATTTTTAACCAGAATTTTTTTCAGGTTCAACTGAAAACCCGTTTCCTGAAGGATTTTCTCTTTTTTTTGCTGACAGATGGTGTAAAATCCGCTGCCCAGTTTACCCAATCCCAGTAAGGCAAAATTAATCGTTTTAATTTTCGGCATAGTTTGCTTTCCGTTTTTTTCTGATAAAAATGAGTTCACTCTAACTAAAAACCATGAATTACACGAATTTCAATAAAAACAGTTCGTGTTAACCCGTGGAATTAGCGGATATGGCCTTTTTAGAACAGACTCAAAAATAAAATACTGATTTTCACTACCGCATTCCAGTTAATTCCAGCGCCTCTTTATTTACTGGTGGAAATCACTACCTTGTAAATGCCTTCCTGACGTAAAATATCCATGATCTTAATGACCAGGCCGTGCGTTACGCGCGCATCCGCTTTTAAGACAATGCCCTTATTGTTTTGCACTTTAGCTAACTTCTTTATTTCTTCCGCCAGATATTTAACGCTCACCAGGTGATCGTTTAAAAAGATATTTTTATTTTCATCGACGTAAATGATGATCTTCTGAATAGTATGCCCGCGCGAAGTTTTCGCCTTGGGCAATTTTAACTGGATGCCCGGTTGTTCTAAAAAAGTGGACGAAACCGTAAAGAAAATAATCAGAATGAACAGCACATCCACCAGCGAGGTGATATCCAGTTTTACTTTGCGTTTTTTAGGTGTTAAAAGCTGCATGTCTGCTCTATTCCGCTTTGTTATTTAGTCGATTTATTTTGTTGATCAGCATATTGCTGTTGTTTTCAATATCCAGCACCAGGCCTTCGGACTTACTGCTGAAATAGTAATAGGCAATGAGTACCGGAATGGCAATAAATAATCCGGTAACTGTGGTTAGCAACGCTTCGGAAATCCCACCCGACAGGGCGGCCATCTGCCCGATACCCTGTTCCCTGATAACACTAAACACGCGCACCATACCCAGAACCGTCCCTAAAAGTCCCATCAACGGGGCAATGGCAGCAATGGTTTCCAGCGCCACCAGTCCGCGTTCCAAAATGCGGATTTCCTGACGCCCCTGATCTTCCAACAACTCGCGCAGTTCGTTGCGCGGCAGGTGGGCATTGTCCAAACTTAATTGCACAATCCGGCCTAAAGGACCGCTGTGTTTTTCGCAGACTGTACGCGCCTTATTGATATCTTCCAGTGACGAGAAATTCTCGATCATAAACGTAATTTCCGGAGTTAACACTTTACCTTTGCGTAAGGCTAAAGCCCGTTCGATGATATAGGCTAAAGCAATCAGCGACGAAAGAATCAGGGGGTACATCATGATGCCGCCCCGCTCGAATAATTCAAACATAAAACTATCTCCTGCTTCGTAAATTAGGATATATTAATTTTGCTGTAATGATTAATTGTTCTTCCGGAAAATCCTTGGGTAAGGGCATGAACGGAAAAAGTGATTCGATGGCCTGCACGCTGGAGACCTTTAGCGACTGGTGGCCGACGTGTTTTAAAACTTTGTAATTTACTAACTGTCCCCGCCGGTTGACGGCATAGCGAATGACCGTGTAACCCGAAATAAGCGCCAACTGGTAATAGGCCGGCGGCGTCACCCACACATGCTGGAGTTTATTACGCATGGCGTTAACATACGGCGCCCATTGCCACTGATAGGTATTTAAGGTTAAATCACCCAACTCTTCCACAGAAAAGTTTTTTTGATCCATCATTTCGTTGCTGCCCTGCGAAGCTGCGCTGCGCGGACTAAAAGAAGAGCGCGACATCACCGAGGCCGATTGGGTAGCCTCTGAAGATTCACCGGTTAAGGCTTTGGCGTTGAACTTCTTTTGCCGGAAAGGCTGCTCCTGAGAGCGGCGGCTGGAGGGCGCTGAAAGATTAGCCAGCGGCGAATTACCGCTGCTCTGCGGCATATTTCCCCTGGACGCCGTGGGATTGGGATTGCGCGCCCGCGAATTTTGATCCGATAAAAATGAAGATTGATCCGGCGCTTCGTTGTTGAAATTCTGATTTTGAACCACTTCCCGCGGCTGCTCCCGAGGAACCGGCTTAGGCTTGTTTTCAGGGAATTCTATCAGCACTTCTTCGGGTTGCACCGGATTCAGCGAATCCATTTTAACCACCAACCAGTTGCGGTTATGAATCAGCCATAGCAGAGCGGTATGCAATAGCAACGACAAAAGTAATGAAATGAAAAGTATTTTTCGGCTTTTATTCATAAACATTTAACGGACATTTAAAGAGCCGTTTGTTATTATGCAAATTTTGTTAAAGCGCGTAACCGATATAATGAACAACCCCGCCGCCCCGAAAGGGGCGCCTTTTGGTACAAGCAACGGGGTATCCAAATGGATTTGAATAATTATAACGACCCAAGGGTCGGGGAATAAAACCCATCTGGATGGGATTAAATTGCACGCTCATTCCAGTAAGTTAACTATGTTAAATTCGTTTCTCTGTTAAAAGTTTCTTGAATATTACAATCGCTTAACCATCAGGCTTCCATTATATGCTTTTATGCTAAAGCCCGGCTGAGAATTTAGTTGCTCTAACCACGATTTAAAGATGCTAAAATCTCCATCGGGCTTTAGCCCAAATTTTCGTTTTGACGATTAATAGATTTCCCGTTTCTTCTGATCCCCGCATTCCGATTCCAAATCATGTATCCGTGTTTCAAAAATTTGCAGCAGCTTGTGTAACAGACGCACGTCGCGTTGCTCGGCCATGGAGCGGCCGATTAGCCGGCGAATACGCGTAATAAAATTATCGACGCCGTCCCGCGGAACAAAATGCACCATATTTAGCGCTTCTTTCAGATGCTCGTAAAACTTTTCCAGTTCATACTGCGACGCCAGATTGTATTCGTACCCTGTGGACACGCGGTTCATGTGCATGAAAAAAATGTGAGCGTACAACATCACCGATTGCGCCAAATTTAAAGCCGGATTCTGAGTTGCTGTTGTAATTGTGGAGTGCAGATGGCATTGCAGCAGTTCTTCGTTGGTCAAACCGGTGCGTTCGCGGCCAAATACGATGGCCACCGGATGCTGCAGGGCGGCATTAAGCAGTTTTTCGGCAATTTCCTGTGGAGAGAAAAAAGGGAATTTAAAATGCCGCCGGCGCATGGTCGTGCCTGCAACCAAACGCATGGGACTTACGGCCTCTTCAAAAGTGTTAAAAACCTCCGCCTGTTCAACGATGTCCCAGGAACGGTGCGCCATCATTTTTGCTTCGTCATTCTCCAAGGAGCAGGGATTTACCAGTGTAAGATTGCTAAATCCGCTGGTTTTTAAAGCGCGCGCGGCGCTGCCCACGTTGCCCGGCGATTCCGGCTCCACTAAAATAAAATGCAGATTACGGCGGATTTTTTCAAATTCGTCCGAAAAATCTACGCGTTTCGTCATATTACAACTCGTAAGGAATTTTGTTTTTAATTTCGATTTGTTGCGGTGTTACTTCCGCCAGATAGGGCAGAATATCCACGCCTTCCCGGGCTACTTCGCGCAGGCGGGCGCTATATGCGGGATCGATTTCCTTTGCCGGTTTGAACAGGCTGCCGTCGCTGCGCTGGATTAAAAAGAGCATTACAGACCGGTGTCCCTGATGCACCATCTCGGCCAGTTCGTCTAAATGTTTCAGACCTCTGGCGGTTACTGAATCCGGGAATTTGAAGAAACCGTCCTCTTCCACCAGTGTGACGTTTTTGACTTCCACATAACATTTGCGCTCATTTTGAGTAAGCAAAATGTCCACGCGGCTGTTCTGACCGTAAGGGACTTCTCGGCGCAGGCGTTCGTAGCCGGCCAGTTCGGGAATTTTTCCCTGTTGGATAGCTTCGGCAACGATAGTATTGGCCAGGTGCGTATTGATGCCGATCCAGCAGACGCCGTTGTGCACCATCTCCCAGGTGTAGCGCAATTTGCGTTTGGAATTATGGCTTTCGCTGAGCCTTACCGGCCAATTATCGCCAAGACAGGTTTTCATACCGCCGGAATTGGGACAGTGCGCTTGTACAATTTGCCCGTCGGACAGTTTAATATCGGCGATAAAACGTTTGTAGCGGCGCAGCAGCCGTCCTTCAATTAATTTTTGCTGAAATTCCATGGCGCCCTAATTTATTTTGACTATCTGACCGTATTCCACCATTGCCTGCATTTATTATAAAAAATAAAGTTACTGAAAGACGGGCAGGAATGCCAATTGCCGGCGGGAAATAAAAAAGCCTTCCGGCGGAAACCGGAAGGCTTAAATACGATACAGGAAAATTCAACTACTTTTCCGGCATTAACACCACTTCAATATATTTTTTAGGATTCAAAAACATATTGGCTGCTTTCTTCACATCTTCCAGCGTCCGTTCCCGGGCCAAATCGTCAATCTGCATAATCGATTCCGGATCAAGTTTATTGTAATAACGGAACTGAAGCTGATTCAGCCAAAAGTTGTTCTTCTTTAGGCCCGTTTCAAAACTGCGAAGAGCAATCTTTTTGACTTTGTCCAGATATTCCTGCTTAGCGCCCAATCTTTGCAGCGTATCGATCTGGGCGAACACTTCTTTGGACAGCTCGTCTACGCGTGAGGGATTATTCCCGTAAGAAATAAACAGAGAGTAACGTTCTCTGGGATAGTGCCGCGCACGCTGTTGCAGGCGCACATAATACACACCGCTCAGGTCTTCGCGCAGACGTTCCCTTAATTTGATGCGCATAACGCCAACCAGCGTATTCAGCAGTGAACGGTTTTCTAAGTTCCATTCAATCGGACCGGAAAAAATGATGGTCGTAAAACTCTTGGGTTCATGGCCTTTTACAATAGTGCGTTTAACCACACCTTTTGGATATTCCCACAGGCGGTCGACGCCGGACTCTTTGCGCTTCAGCGACGGCAGACTGCCCAGATAGGTTTCCATAAGCGGTTTGATTTTTTCCGGCTCAAAATTACCCACAAAGATGAAAGTGAAATCACCGGCGTCGGCAAAGCGTTCTTTGTAAATACGGAACGATTTTTCCAAATCCATCTGTTCGATGCTTTTTACATCCATCGGCCGGTAACGCGGGTTGTGCTGCGTATAGATAGCCGTTACCGAATCCTGATATACATTGTACGGCTCGGCCAGACGATTTTCGTAAAAACCTTTCATGCGCGCCTGGTAAGAAAGGAAGGCCGTGCTGTCTTTTCGGGGCGCCGTAAAATAGAGATAAATCAACTGGAACATGGTTTCGATATCTTTAGGCGATGAAGAACCGCCCATGCCTTCACGTAATTCGGCGATGTAGGGATTAACACGCACCACTTTGCCGGTTAAAAGTTTTTGCAACTGGATGATGTTAAACGATCCCACCCCGCAGGAAGAAACAAAGGATGCGGCGGTTTTAGCCGGAATCAGATCCTGATTATCTATCAGTGAATATCCGCCGGGGCTAAAGGCTGTAAAACGCACTTCGTCATTTTTAAATTGTGTGGGTTTCAGAATAACGTGAACGCCGTTGCTCAGCGTCCACTCGGTAACCCCGAGGTCTTTAATCTCTTTTTCTTCAACCACTTTACCGGCGGCCGGTTTTTTGGCTAACAGCGGCTGCTGCATAACTTCGTCTTTGTATGCGGTAACGGTTTTCTGGGCCACCTGGTCGATAACGCCCTGTAATTCTTCTTCGGTCGGGATTGCCACGCCCTCTTTTTGCGGGATACTGACTAAAATCACGCGGTTGTTGTCTTTCATCCACTTGTTGGCCAGCGCATTGATTTCTTCTACTTTAATGCCGGGCAGTAATTCCTGATACAGTTTATATTCATAGGCAATGCCCGGAATGGGTTCTTCATTTAAAAAGTTACGAATATATTCGGAAGCTATGCGACGGGATTCGGTTTTGTTGCGTTCGGCGTAAGCTTTTTCCATACCGCGTAAAACAGAGGTTTTTACGCGCTCTAATTCCGTTGACGTAAAACCGAACTGAGCCACGCGCTTGGCCTCCGTAAGCAAAGCTTCCAACGCTCTGGGAACGCCGTTGTCTTTTACCATAGAACCCAGATAATAAATTTCTTTCGTACGCATAAAACCACTCTTGTCCGAATAGGCATAAATAAAGGGCGGGTCCTTTTGCTGGGTTAGCTCCTGTAAACGACGGTTGAGCATGCCGTTGTAAAGATTGGCTAAAATGTTTCCCCGATAGTCGGCGACCGTTGTTTCTTTTTCATGAGGCAACAGATAGTAAATACTTAATGATGTACTGCTGGCCTCGGGGTCGGAGGCAATGGCGAACATGGTTTTATCATGATCGGGAATCGGATAGAGCTTGCGCGGCTTGGCGTTTTCTTTTTTAGGAATGGAAGCAAAATGTTTATCGATCATCTTTTTAGCCAGTTTTGGATCCATATCGCCTACCACAACCACGGCCATTAGCCCCGGACGGTACCACTCGTGGTAAAAGCGTCGCGGAGTGTCATGCTTAAAAGTATCCAGAACGGCTTTTTTACCGATGGGCAACCGTTCGGCATAGCGAGAGCCTTCCAGCAAAATGGGCAGCTGCTTATCCATCATACGCTGCCGGGCGCCGCGGCCCAGCCGCCATTCTTCGATGACCACGCCGCGCTCTTTGTCGATTTCATCATCTTCATAACTAAGATAGTGCGCCCAATCTTCCAAAACGGTAAAGGCTTTATCTAAAATTTCCAAACTGTCTGTGGGAACTTGCAGCATATAAACGGTTTCGTCAAAAGAAGTGTAGGCGTTTAAGTCGGCGCCAAAACGCATGCCGATGGATTCTAAAAAATTAACCAATTCCTGTTTATGAAAATGTTTGGAACCGTTAAAGGCCATATGTTCGCAAAAATGCGCCAAACCCTGCTGATCGTCATCCTCCAAAATAGAACCGGCATTAACCACCAAACGCAACTCCACACGGTTCTCGGGCTTAACATTGTGGCGAATGTAGTAGGTCATGCCGTTGGCCAGCTTGCCTTTAATAACCGACGTGTCTTGCGGAAGTTTTTGGCTAAATGAAAATCCTCTTTCGGCTTGTGCGCTTTGGGGCGCTACCCGTTCTTTAAGCGAGCTGCACGATATGCCAATGCTCAAAATTAAAACAGTAGCCAGCATAACAAAATATTTCATACGGTTCTCCTTAAGATAGTGTTTTTGGAATTAACAGGTTAATATTATTTATATTGGATAAATCAAACAAAAATAACCTTTAAAACAAAAAAATGAAATTTGAAAACGGTCAGGTCAAGTCAAATAGGTCCGCATAAATAAAAGACATTGTTAATTTATAGATTTTTTTTAACAAGGCAAATAGATAAAGGACTTTTCCCTCATTTCTTACTCTTAATCTCTTTTTTTCAAGAGCAGGACAAAAGAGCAAGAGTAAGACGATTAAGTCTGCAATTCACCGCTTTCTTTCTCTTACCTCTCGCTTCTTACTCTTAATCTCTTTTTTCAAGAGCAAGACAAAAGAGCAAGAGTGAGAGTAAGAGATAAAAGTAAGATATTATATCCAAAATCCCGGTAATAGATTTACGAGGCCCCTTTTTCTAAAAATCATTACTCAATATTTTTCGAAAACATACGAATATTTTTGAAATGGTTCTTCTGCTAATTAGAATGTAATATGTACACAAAAAAAGGCCATTTGTTTCAAAAAAATTTACTGTTTTCAATTTTGGAGGATACTGCTAACGGATAGCATTTCTCGGCATATGGCGGTCAATCATTTTGTAGTAAAATTTTAAATACATAAATTTGTGCTGCCGGATAATGTAAAGAAAACGCTCCGGACTTAAATTATGTAAAGAAAGAAAAATGCCCTAAGTAAACATAATCCATAGAGCTTAATGAATTATTCCAAATTAGTCCATCATTTTTTAGAAGACAGCGCCCGCCGTTTTCCGGACAAAAACGCTTTTTTCGCCAACGGTAAATGGCACACCTACGAAGCCATCGAAAAGCAGGCCAACCGGCTGGCGCATTTTTTAATCGCTTTGGGCGTCCGCCGTGGCGACCGCGTGGCTTTTTATATTGAAAACTCTGTCGAATATGTGGTAACCTATTACGCCGTTCTAAAAGCCGGCGCCGTTACCGTGGCCTTAAACACGGAGCTGACCGGCGAAAATGTTGCCTATATTTTACAGGACTGCGAAGTAAAGCTGCTGCTGGCCAGCCAGCGTTTGTTCCGCCGCATTCAAAGCGGACTCAGCGCCGGATTAGTTAAACACGTGGCCATTTGGGGCAGTCCCTCAAAGACAACCTCTCCGGAAAAATTTCAGCTGTATTATCTTCCGGAGAAAATAAATAGCTTTGAGGATAAAAAACCGGTCGTGCGCGTTATCGATTTGGATGTGGCCTCCATCGTGTACACCTCCGGCAGTACCGGCAAGCCGCGCGGCGCAACGCTCACGCATTTGAACATCGTTACCAACACCCGCTCGATTGTGGATTACCTTGAACTGACATCTGATGACCGAGTGATGGTCGTTTTACCGTTTTATTATATTTACGGTAAATCGCTTTTGAATACACACTTTTTTGTAGGCGGTTCGGTGGTCGTGGATAATCGTTTCACCTTTCCCAATGTAGTTTTAAAAACGATGGAGGAACAGCGGGCCACGGGCTTTTCCGGCGTGCCGTCCACTTTTACGCTTTTGATCAATCATTCTACCCTCCGTTTTAAAAAATTTCCCGCGCTGCGTTATGTAACGCAAGCCGGCGGCGCTATGGCCCCGGCTGTGCAAAAAGAAGTAGCCGAGGTTTTTGCTCCGGCCAAATTATTCATCATGTACGGCGCTACCGAAGCCTCTGCCCGTCTTTCTTATCTTGATCCCAAAGACTTGCCGCGCAAGTGGGGCTCTATCGGCAAAGCCATCCCCAATGTGGATTTATTCATTGCCGACGCTCACGGAAATCCGCTGCCGCAGGGTCGGCAGGGTGAAATCGTTGCCCGCGGCGCCAACATCATGCAGGGCTACTGGAATCATCCCGAAGAAACGCGTAAAGTGCTGAAGCACGGGCTCTATTACACAGGCGATTTGGGCGTCATGGATGAAGAAGGTTTTTTATTTGTAGTCGGCCGCAGCAAAGACATGATCAAGATCGGCGGAAACCGCGCCAGCGCCAAAGAAATCGAAGATGCATTATATGAACACCCGGCCGTGGCCGACGCCGCGGTGATTGGCATTCCCGATGATCTTTTAGGGGAAGTTCCCAAAGCTTTTGTGGTGCTTAAGGACGAAAGTGAACAGGTACCCGACGAAGATAATCTTCGTGAGTTTTTGAGAAATAAAATAGCTGTGTACAAAATTCCCAGGTACTTTGAGTTTCGCGAAACCCTGCCAAAGAACAAATCCGGCAAAATTCAAAAGCTGAAACTGGCCGCGGCTGAAAAATAAACGGGAAGGCCTTTTATTTCAGATAAAACTTTATACTGCCGCCAAAACCATTTTCCTTAATGTCTTGCCAAGAGCCTCTTCTTAAAATGAAAGATATCTCCACCATCCGGTTTAGACGGTAAGAACCTTTCAACAGCAACCCTTTACTCTGATAAAAACCGATATCGCTGCCCAGCCACAAACCGATATTTTTTGTAATCTGGCTTCCCATGCCGACATTGGAAAGACCGTTCAAATACAAAGGATAATCGTAAAAAATAGAATATCTGAAATATAAAAACGGAAGACCAAAACGCAGAAAGCCCCCGCCAAACCATTTGTATGGGGCTTGTTCATCCGAAAAGTTACCTAAATGCAAAGGGATGGTGGGATAATTTCCGGAGAATCCCAGCTCCAGATATTTAAAGGAAATGCGGACAAAAGGAGAAATCACCGCCCCGGTCCGCTTTGTATAGCTATATTCGTCTTCATAATTTTCATTGGTAAACACATGCTGCCGCTGATCGCTGACTTTTTCTCCTTTAATACCCACACGGAGATGTTTGACTATCTTCTTTTCCACGCTTGCGCCAAATTCCGTAAAAGGGACGGCCTTTTTATGGAGAATGTCCTCATCTGAGCAGGCAAAAGCGACAAGGCTATACTGTCCCCCGCCGCCGAAAATTTTAATTGTTGTGGAAGTCGAATCCTCCGGCGGGATAGTTACGCTTAGCGGCATCAAAAACAGAAAAAGATAAGAAAAGTATTTTTTAAATCGGCGCATAGTGCAACCTCTGATTTTATTGAAAAAATACGTTCATCAAGGCCATGCAGCATCAGCTTTCCTCCTCGGCGCCTAAATACTGGTACATGCCCTGCAGACTGTTACGGCAGAAATACAACTCCCGTTTTTGAATATCGCGCTCCATTTTGGGGAACAGTCTCAGCGCCGGATCGCTGGTTAACAGACGCCGCAAAACGGCTTGTTCGTCGTACACGTCCTCTGTAGAGAGATGATCTTCCAGTGTATTCATCCAGAGTTCCAATTGATCGTCCGCTGCCTTAAAAAACGTTTTGGCGTCGGAACGCAGACCGTAATGGCCCAGACACAGATGTTCCGCCGGAATTTCGGCCGCCTTTTGCAAAGAAGTTTTGTACACATTGTAGATAAAGCGCGGCGGCGTGGCAATACGCTGATAAAATCCGCCGTTAATTGGAATACTGACCCCGGCCGTTTCCGCGGCGAAAAGAAGGCCATCCACAAAATAGTTGACATGGTGCGAGGCATGCCCCGGCGTTTCAATCACTTCGATAGAAAAAGGGCCTACTTTAATATTTTGCTGGTAAGAGAGATTCTCCTTTTTCACCGGCTGTACCGGGCCATAGGCGCGGGCGATCTTGCCCAGCACTTTAAGCGACCCTTGCCACAGTTTTTCCGGTTCAATCAAATGCGCAATGCCCTTGGGATGGCAGTTGACCGGCGTATCCGGGAAATGCTTCAGCAAAGCGCCTGCCCCGCCGCCGTGATCCAGATGTATGTGCGTGAGTAAGAGATAGTCAATGCGCTTAATGCCCAATTCCTGCAAAGCTCTGACCAAAACAGGGATAGTGGATGTCGGTCCGGGATCGACCACCAAAGCATGGCCTTCCTTGTGGTAAATCCAGGAAGAAATAAACTGCCGGAAACCGGTCAGCGGCAGGTCTAAATCCACCATGTACAGATGCTCCGTCCATTGGGTGATTTTGGGCGCAGCCGCAACAGCAGGTTGGTTCTTTTGTAAAGAGTTGTGCAAAATTACATTCCTTTAAATGGGTTTAATTTTAGCCTACGATTTAAATCGTGGGTTTAAGCGAAATTTGGGCCGTGTAGAGATCGTTTAAACGATTTTTGCAAAATAGTTTTCATGATTTTACCCGCGAATAAATTCGTGAGCTATTTATTCGTTGCTTTTCCGCAAACAAGCCGGAATAATTTTGCTGAATGCAGAAATTTACAAAAATGTAATAAATTATTTTGGACAAGTATGGCACGGATTCACTGGTAATTACCTTTTTCTTTTTTACTGATTATCCTGATCCGGTTTCGCGGGAATCTTACTCATAGCCCGCTCGCTCATGGCCAGAATAGTCAGCGAAGGATTGACGCCCGGATTGGCCGAAAAGGTTGAGCCGTCGCATATGTACATATTCTGATAGCCGAACACGCGGTGATCTTTATCGATAACGCCCTCGGCAACGTCACGGCCCATGGCGCAGCCGCCCAAAATATGCGCCGTTGTAGGGATGCCGGCCAGCGATTCGGTCAGCAAAGCCACCGGTTTGCCCCGGACAATTTCGGCGTAGCGTTTTGCCAGCTCATGCGCCTCCTGTATAAAAGGCGTAGGCGCCGGACCGTCTTCCATGGTAGATTTTAAGCCGAAAACTCCTTTTGTGAAACGCAGCGTACTGTTCAGCGTTTGCATGAATAATAAAATTTGTGTGCGTTTGGCAAAATCCCACACAAAGATAACGCGCAGATTGCGCAGCGGATGGCTCATTAAATCGTAGATAAGTTTAAGCGCACGCGTGAGTATGTTTTTACCGCTGACCATGGGCGCCAGCATCAGCCGCCAAAATCCCGAACCGGATGCGTAGCGCACCGGCTCCAGATGGCTGTGCGCATCGGTGTGCAAAATACTGCCAATGGCCACCCCGTCGGAAAAGGCCGTCTCTTTATCGAAAGTGGTGACGCCCAACAGACTTTCGGAATTGGTGCGTACGCGCCAGCCGATGCGCTCGGACAAACGCGGCAGGGAGGTCTCCTTCAATTTTAACAGCAGGGGTACGGTGCCCAGTACGCCTCCGGCAAACACGATGCCGCGACAGGTGTATGCGCCTTTCTTTTTAAATAGAGATGTGGCGTGCCGCCAGAACACGCGGTAACCTTCGGCGCCGTCTTCGCTTTTCAGGGGCCGGACGTCGTACACTTCGGATTCGGCCTGAATTTGGGCGCCTAAATTTTGCGCTAAATAGAGGTAGTTCTTGTCCAAGGTGTTTTTACCGTCAAAGCGGCAGCCGGTCATGCATCCGCCGCAAAAGGTGCAGCCGCTGCGCCGCGGTCCTGCGCCGCCGAAAAAGGGATCGTCCGTTTCTGTGTCGGGATCGCCGAAAAAGACGGCCACATCGGTGGCTTCGAAATGTTCTCCGCGGCCGACTTCCTGCGCCAATTGCCGTAAGGCCAAATCGCCGGTTTCCAGCCGGGGATTGGGATTAACGCCCATCATGCGCCGCGCCGTCCGGTAGTGGGGCTGTAGTTCCGCCTTCCAGTCCGCAAGATGCGTCCAGGTTTCGGCTGTGAAAAATTCGTCCTTAGGCATAGGCAATGTATTGGCATACACCAGCGATCCGCCGCCCACGCCCACGCCGGAGAGGATGGTCACATGGCGCATAAAGGTCAGCTTAAAAAATCCGAAAAAGCGCAGCGCCGGCAGCCACATCCAGCGTTTTAAATTCCAGTTTGTTTTGGGAAAATCCTTTGCTTTAAGCGATTTACCTTTTTCCAGCACTAAAACACGGTAGCCTTTTTCGGCCAGACGCAGGGCCGCCGCCGAACCGCCAAAACCACTGCCGATGACGATGTAATCATAATCAAATGTCGATTTCATTTCCATTATGCTCACTTTTAAAATAAAGACAAAAACAGCTTTTTTGTTTAAAACGATCGCTTCTATAGTTTAGGCCGGAAAATTTTCGGCAGTAAACGTCCAATGGCCCATAGCCCGGAAACGCGCTGCCACAAGCCCTCGCCGTAAAGCGCATAAACCACGCCGCGCATGGCTTTGTACACAGCCCGGCTGTAAGGATAGTACCAAAGATTGGCATCCAGATTGCCCAGCCAGTCGTCCACAATAACCTGCGGCTGGGTCATCTCTTCAAAGGCTTCCCGCCCGTGCGTACGGCCGAAACCGGATTCCTTGAATCCGCCCCAGGGCGCCTCCGGTAAAACGTGGCTCATCAAATGGTCGTTGATAGTTACCGCTCCGGCCTGAATCTGCCGGGCGATGCCTGCCGCCTGTTTACGATCACGCGACCAGACGGAAGCGGACAGGCCATAATTGGTGTCGTTGGCAAGACGCAGAGCTTCGTCGATAGCGCTGAATTTCATCACGCCCATAAGCGGACCGAAGGTCTCTTCCTTCATCACCAGCATATCATGATTCACGTCCACTAACACAGTGGCCGGCATAAGATTGCGCCACTGTGGATTTTCAGGCAGCGTTGACCGGGCAAAGATGCGCGCGCCGCGGTCAAGTGCGTCCTTTAATTGCCGCTGCACGGATTTTAACTGCTGCTCCGTAGCCATACCGCCCACATCCACATTAAAATTATCATCATACCCCACGCGCAGCGCTTCGGTTTTTTCTTTGACCAATTGTAAAAACGGCTGGTAAATGCTTTCGTGTACATAAATCCGTTCGATGGCGCCGCAGGACTGTCCGGCGTTGGAAAAAGCCGTCCACACCGCACCGGAGGCGGCCCGCTCCAGGTTGGCGTCTGCGCACACAATCATCGGGTCGTTGCCGCCCAATTCCAGGCTAAGAGGCGTTAGCGTTTGAGCGGCCATTTTCATCAGCGTTTTGCCCACGGCGGTGGAACCGGTAAAAAACAGTTTATCCACGCCGGCTTTCAAAAAGGCGGCGCCTGCTTCACGTCCGGGCATGTTTATATAATTAAACAGTCCGTCGGGTAATTCCGCCGCTTCAAAGACTTCTTTTAAGGCCAGGCCTACCATCTGGGTATTGGAGGCGGTTTTCAGCAAAACGGCATTTCCGGCCAGCAAGCCGGTGAGCACTTCCGGAAAGGGCAGCCAAAAAGGATAGTTCCACGGCGAAATAATGCCTACCACGCCGTAAGGAGCGCGGCGGATGGTTGTGCGTTTGTTAATTAAAAAGGGGTTGCCCATTAGCGGACGACGGTCTTTCAGAAATCTGCTCGCTTTGCGGCCGTAGTAACTCACGGCCATAGCTGAAGGGAACACTTCCGTGGCCATGGCCTCGATACGCGTTTTGCCGGTATCCTCGGCGATGGTTTTAGCCAAAGCATCGGCGTTTTTTACCAGATAGTGCAGCACGTTGTAAAAATACAGCGTCCGTTTTTTTACCGGCAGCGCAGCCCAGGCTTTTTGCGCTTCGCGCGCTTTTTGCACTATTTCCCGGACTTCTTCAGGGCTATGCAGCGGACTGCGGCCCAACTCTTTGCCGGTAATGGGATTTACAGAAATGGTTTGCTGTTTCGATTCTGTGGTTGGCATTACTTTCTCTTTCGCAATTAAAACTGATTTTGCCGTTACGTATCCGAAAAAAATGCTCGATTACTAAGAGCGACCAAAGCGCCGGAAAGAATATCTACATAAAGAACCATTGATTACAATTTCATTATCTTTAAATATACTCGAATAGAAATGGTTGCCGATAAAACACTTTTATTCCGGGATTAATGACAACAGTTAGAGATCGTCTGATCCTTCTGAGTTTTTTCATGAAATGGCGATTACAGTTACTTAAAAACAAATTTAAGTGAAGTTCCCCTTAAAGGCAAAGCGTTTAGGGTAATTTAAAGAAATTTGACTACTCAATTGAATATATCATACGCCTTTCTGTTCCTGTTTGAAGATTGTAAATAACAGGACAGAGTATTACCAGCAAAAGCAGATTAAAAAATATTGCATTTTAACAGAAAAAGCATTATGCTATCATGTTTTTTTCATTTACCTAAAAACACCGCTTTTTTATGACCGCTAAACACAAAATGCTTTGGGGAATTATAGCTCTTCTGTTGCCGGCTCTTTGGAGCCGCGCGCCAGCTGAGGTTAGCCATGAAGCGAGCAGTCTTGCGGACAGTGCTTTAGCGCAACAGTGGGTGCAAAAGGCCGATTATTTTTACCAGGATGCCCGCTTCGACAGCGCCAGGGCTTTGTATCATACAGCGGCAAAATATTACCGGCTTAAAGGTTTATGGAAAAAAGCTGTTGGCGCTTTGCTTAACGAAGGAACCGCCTGGCGGTATATGGAAAAATATGACAGCGCTTTTACCGCAGCTCAGCGAGCGGCTGTTTTAATCGAAAAAAAACTAAGCGCTTCCCACCCTCTGCTAATCAGGACCTATAACTTGTCAGGCAACTGCGTCATGAGTCAGGGGCAATATGACCGCGCCTTAACTTATTACCAGAAAGCTCTTGCCCTATGCCGTACATCCAACGATTCAACCAATAGTAATTTTGCCGATATTTACAACAACATAGCGCTGGTTTATGATTATAAAGGACAGCCCTATAAAGCCATCAATTTCCACAAAAAAGCTTTGAAAATCCGAATTAAAACTTTTGGCCCGGAGCATCCCGATGTGGGAGCCAGCTATTTTAATCTTGCCTCACTATATAAAAATTTAGGTTATCTGGATATAGCTTTAACGTATATTAAGAAGGACCTGGCTATAAATCAGAAACTGTACGCTGCGGACCATATTTATATAGCACAGGACTATAATTCGTTAGGCACCATTTACATGGCCAAGGGTCAATTTAACGAAGCATTAAGATATTACAACAAAGCCCTGCAAATCCGATTAGCCAAATACGGCGAGGCGTCTTCCGAAACGGGTATGATCTATTTCAACTTAGGACTGCTGTACAGCTATTTAGGCGATTATGCCGAGGCGCGACGGTATTTGGAGCGTGATTTGGCACTTAATCTGAAAATATTTGGCGCACAACATTTATATACGGCGCAGGATTATCAAACCTTGGGCACGTTTTTTTTAAATGAAAAAAAATATGATCCGGCGCTAAAATTTTACACCAAAGCCTTATATATATTCGAACAAAGTTTAAGTGATAATATCGTGGACTTGGCCGATCTCTGCCAAAATATGGGACTGGCCTATTTTTCCAAAAAAAAATATGATCAAGCTGAACTATTTTACCGGCGTGCTTTAACACTAATGCAAAAACAAGAAGGATCAAATAATTTGGCCATGGCCGATCTGTACGCCAACTTAGGACGGCTCAATACGGAACGGAACGCTTACGCCAAAGCGCTCCGTAATTATAGAAAAAGCCTTTTAATTTTTCAGAACTTGCTCGGCCTTTTTCATTTTAAGACGGCCGACGCTTACTTGAAAATCGCCCATCTTTACTACCAGCAAAGCAAAACGGATAGCGCCTTGTATTTTATACAACAGGCGCTCCATGCGGTGAGTCCTTCTTATGATTATAAAATAATCACCCGTAATCCGCCGCTAAAAGCGCTTTTGATTCATCGTGTTAGCGTACTGATCCTGAAAGAGAAAGCAAATATTTTCAAGCAAAAATACGCAGCGGTGCAACATATTTCTTTTTTGGAAACCGCAAACCATTGTTACCGCCTGCTCGTTCAAATAGCCCGGAAGGTACGACAGAACTATCTTACCGAACAATCAACATTTACACTGGAAAATGAACTGAGCGACGTTTATGAACAGGCTATCGATAATGCCTATCAATTGTATCTTCTTTCCGGCAAAAAACAGCATCTGGAAGAAGTATTTTATTTCATGGAAGCGGGAAAAGCGGTTACATTATTACGTTCCGTTCGTAAGGCGCGGGCGCTGCATTTTTCCGACATTCCGGATAGCTTGACGAAAAAAGAAAACGCATTAGGCCAGAATTTAAATTATTACCGCACCACCTTGATGAATGAGAAGGCAAAAGGGTATAAAGCAGATTCTCTGCTGCTGGATTATCTGCAAAAACGGGCTTTTCATCTAAGCTTGCAGTATCAATCGTTGCTTAATGTGTTTGAACAAAACTATCCCCAATATTATAGCACCATGTACCAAACGAGCATGCCTGTCGTTCAGGAAATACAGAATATTTTGGACGACAGCACAGCTGTTTTAGAATATTTCCTGGGTAATTATTTTGTTTATATTACAGCAATTGGACATAACAGCATGACTGTAATAAAGCAAAATATTGGTTCTTCCTTTAAGCAAAATGTTAAACAATTGCTGAACGCTATTAAAAAAATAGACAAGCGCGATTTCATTAAATTTTCCAATCGGCTTTATTTCAGTTTAATAGAGCCCGTCGCATCAAGAATTGAACACAAAAACCGCCTGATTATCATTCCAGACGGAGAACTTTATTATATTCCTTTTGAAGTTCTGAATAAAAATCCTCATAAGAATAATTTTTCCTATGCCCATTTTAAATACCTTATTCGAAAACATGCCCTTTCCTACACCTATTCGGCGGCGTTTTATCTAAACTCACTGTCCCGCAAGAAGCGCTTAGCGGCTTCGCGCAATTTTATCGGATTTGCTCCGGTTTATGACGGCACACAACGCATCCTATCTGCAGTTTCTCCGTCCCGTGGCCATGAAAAGGGAATGAGACCCCATGTACCGAAGCTGCTTTATACAGAAGAAGAAGTAGGAACGATTGCAAATTCATTCCGCTCTCATCATCTTTCAGCTTTAGTATTGTATCGTTCCGAAGCAACGGAACAGAATTTCAAATCCTTAATCTCACAATATCAATACATACACATTGCCTCACATGCCATAATTAACGCCCAAACGCCATATTTATCACGAATTCTCTTCACTCACTCCAATGGCGGCAAGGAAGATGATATCTTTTACAGCGGTGAGGCATACAGCCTTAATTTGCATGCCCGACTGCTCGTGCTAAGCAGTTGCCAAAGTGGTCTGGGTAAACTTATTAAGGGCGAAGGATTTTTGGCTTTTACGCGCGGATTTTTATATGCCGGAGCGGACAATATGGTGGTTTCGCTATGGCGGGTATTTGACAAGAGCACATCGTTTTTAATGAAGGCTTTTTATAGAAATCTTTTAACCGGGAAAAATTTTGCCCGTAGTTTACAAATGGCCAAGCTGTCTTTGTTAAAAAATGGCGATAGCGCCGCTCCCAAACATTGGGCCGGTTTTATTTTAATCGGTGAATGATTCAGACGCTCTCCGCAACATCTATTTATAGTTTAAAAGAAAAACTCAAAGCAACGTACTCATTTTGTTCATAGGAAACGGTCGCATCGAAAAAGCCGGGAATGGCCTCAAAGCGCAGGCCCGGCTGAATTAAAAATTTATCGCCAAAACGATCGCGGAAATTTTCATCAAAAATAAATTCACTTTGCACCAGTAAAACCAACTTGCCCTTTAAGCCGTTAAAAAACGGATAGTAATGAAATCCTATGGCGGCCTTCCGGCGATCTACGTACAAAGACGAGTACATGTAAACCTGAGGAATCGAAATATTTCCGCTAAGGAAAAGAGAGTAGCCAATATGGTTGTGGCTGAAATTTTTAAAACTGTTCAAATCATGGCTGTATTGGATGGCGCCTAAAGCCAGGGCTGTTTTGAAAACATCGATCTGTCCTGTTAAGAGGCGTAATTTTAAAGCAAATTCCTGCCAATTAAAAAATTCTTCTTTTTTACTGACATTAAAGGTTACAGCAACGATCTTCCAATAAAAAGCGTAATCGGCGCGCAAGAGACCAAAAGGCTTTAACGAAGGCGTTAACGAAACTTCCTGCGTTTTTTCACCGATTTCAGCTGTTGGCAGGGTAAGCATGTTGAGGGGCGCGCTCATTTTGATGAAATTTCCGCGCGTGGCCATGATATGCGCTAAATGCTGTTGCTTAGCCCGCTGTTTTTCCGCTTCCAAACGGTCGCGTTCCCTTTGCAGTTCAATTTCTTTTTTTTCTTTTTCCGCTTTAAGACGAGCCATTTCCTGCTCGTGACGGATTTTTTCCTTTTCCTTTTGTTCTTTAGTCAGATTTTCCTGACGCAACCGCTCCATCTCGCGTTTCAGTTCTTGCTTAAACAGCGCCAGATACTCTTCTTTTTTATATTTGATTAAACTGTAATAGGTGTTGGTTTTTTCGTCGTAAAAACGTGCGTTGATATTAACGCCGCGCAAATCCAGACCGGATTCAACCTTCAGCTTGCGCTTGAATGAATCGGTGATTTCACCACCGGATTCCGAGAGATAGGAATCGGTTACCGATTGCACTTTGACGCTGACGTTTTTGGAGAATTCACCGCGGGCGTCGTCATCGGCCGCTTTTTGGGATTCGGTGGAACTGCCGATTCCGAAATAGTATTTACCGGGATTCTTGACCGTGAGATGGGTTACCCAATAAGGGGCCGTTTGGGCAGAGAGGGTGGAAATAATTAAAAATATTACCGGCAACAGAATGTAGCGCCAAGCTCGTGGACTGTTCAAAGCGTGCTCCTTGTGTTATCAATAGCAGACAGATTTTATTTGCAACAGGAAATAATATTAAATTACAAGGATTTCCCTTTAATTTCAAACCGTTTGAAATTTGTTTTTTTTCTATCCGAAAATTTTTCATGCATATAAAAGCTGATCTCTTTTGCTGTTAAAATTTGACTCAATTGGAAATTATCTTACAACGAAATCGAATAGTTTAATGAAACCACTTTTAAATACATGTTATAAGATAAGTACGTTTTTCCATTGACCATTTTATGTATAATGCCCAAATGACCTCTTTTATATTCTTCATAATCATTAATAGCCTTGTGCACATCTTTGTATTCATTATACTCTATTAAATCAAAGATGCCTCCCATGAGTATGCCCGATAAATAGGTAATGAAAAAAGGAGATTTAACAAATTTTTGTTTATTAACCCCCAAATCAATAGCGGATATGACGAGGGCCCAGCCATGCAATGTTTCTAAGGTTAGTGCTATTCCCCAATATATTTTTTCGCTTTTTTTAGCATACTTCCACCAGGAATGATAAGCAGGAATGTAAACATCGCCTGTAATCAGATGAAGAAAATCCGGAGTTAAAAAAACCTGGAGTCCTAAGGCATTCAGAAAAGTAAGAGCCCCATGATCTATATACTCATATTGTTTCTTGTATTTATTATAAAAATGCTTATCGGGATTGATAAAAACATTGGGATATTTATCTGGTAAGCCATTAATGTATTGTGAGAGTGCTAATTTTTTTTGTTTTTCTATTTTTCTTTTTCTTTCGGCAATATAGGCTTTCTTATCCTTTTCGTTGAATTCGAAACGTATAACATCACGGAAGCCTTCTGTAATTTTAACTTGCTTTTTCATTAGAATGTATCCCTTAGCTTGAGCATTAGCTACAATTTCATATTTCCCCGTTAAAACCGGTTTGTTTTCAATTTTATCGCTTTTTAAGATTTCTTTGTTTTCCAGAAGATCTTTAACAATAAACTGAGTACCCGGAACATTTGAATGTAAAAAAAGCAACCCTTTTTTAACTTTAAAGTCTTCTTTAATTATCAACTGTTTGCCTTTGGTCAGCACAATGTTCTTTTTAATTGGATAATATGAATTTTCATGAGGGCCTGTATTTAAAATATCTATTTGGTAACTACCTTCAGGGTACTTAACAGGCCGGCCCCGGGATAAACCGGCGTCATATTTCCCGTTTATTAAGACTTTTAATGGAGACGGTTTAGTTTTTATGATAAAAGTTCCGGAAATATCATTAAAATTGGTGTTTTCATTCTTTTCTTCACCGCTTTTTATGACAACCATTTTTTCTACCGGCGGATAAATGGCCGACTCCAAATCAAATTTAAAATTATAGCTGCCCGCCAGAAGACCGTTCGTTTCGCCTTTAAGTTCCAGAGGTGTTTTGCCGATCAGGTTTCCGTCCAAATAAACCTTGGCTCCCGAAGGCTGAGAGGTTAACGTTGCATCGCCCCAGGCCGGCTTTAAATCGAAATCAAGTTTTGCTTCCTTCCCCACCGGTACAAAGACTTCCTTTTCCTTTGAGGGCAGATATCTTTCTTTTTCCAACCGGACTTTATATTTTCCTGTAACAACTTCCGAAAATTTCTGCCCTTCTCTGGTAGCCTTTTTATAGTTTAATTTACCATTGATATAAATATTTGCTTTCCCTTGTTTGCAATTGATAATTAGTGTTCCGAAATTAGGCGTCGGTGTGGTATTAACGTCCGCATTTGTTTTATTTGTGTAAACTTTTATTTTCAGGAATTTAGGAAGATATTTCGGCTTTTTATAAACGACCTCATGCTCTTCACCATTTATGCTTGCCGACAGCAACTGGCTGATTCCGCTCGGGCCGGTCTTACCAACAAAAACTCCATCAATTATCACATCCACCGAAGGGATACTGGAAAAAAAGTTCACCGAAGCAAAGGGAATAGCTTTAATTTCTTGCTGTTCTATAGATTCATCTCTTGTCAATTCAATTCCTATCGTCTGGGGTTCTCCGATTCGAACATAAAAAGTACGTACATCTGAGGAACGGTAGCCATCGGCAAGAAACCGGATATTATGGGTACCCTCGGAGAAGGGTATGGTAATATGTTTCGAGCTTTGAGGTTTTCCGGTGCGGCGGTTGTCTATTACAGGTATGGCATTGGCAACATTTAGTTCAAATACAATATCCTGTGTTTTTTCATACTGAAATTCTGCAGACTGCCCAAGCTGAGTGCTTGCATAAACACCTGATATTTCCTGAGCCAACCCCGGTAAAATATCTAAAAGTCCTTCGATTTTCCCTTCATAGTTTCGTTTAACCGGTTTCAAAAGTTCCCCGGTTTCCACATCGATCATTCTCGTATCCAACGTATATGTTGTTCCAAGGATACCTATTGTACCGCTTAAAATATAGCGTACCCCCAATAATTTACCGGCTTCTACCACACATTCATTCGTAGTACAACCACTTAGCTGGAATCCCTGCTCTTTAAGTATTTCATCCATTTTTTCGCGCTCTACAACCCTGTATTTTCCAAGATTAACCAGTTCGCTCCGCAGACGGGATGTAACAATGCTAACGTCATTCTGGCTTAATCCAATGGCTTCAAAATTCATCACGGCCAGTGTTTGAATTTTTTGCGAATAGAGTTGTTGCGAAAAGAGTAATAAAATTACAAGCACATATTTTCTCATCTATCCTCCCTAAGAAGAAAATTCATGGTACAGAAGATGCCGGCTGATACATCATCTACGTATTTAATTCTCTATTGTAGATTTACTCCAAAAGGGTGTAAAAGTGTTTTAAACTTTAGAAAATTAACACATTTTCCCTATCAACAAACAAGTAAAATCAATGAGTGTAGGTCATCTTTAACGTGAATACCAAACACTTTCATGCGGATTATTTTATTCTCTTGCTCCTAAAATACAGAAAAGGATAAAAGTATCCGAAGAATTCTATTTTTATCAATTCGTCATCTCTTTGATTTTTCCTTTTTCTCTTCAGCGCCAAACACATACCAGAAACCCGCTCGATAGATCAGATAATTGTTATATCCTGCCTGATTAAAAAAGAACCTTCTACCAGCACTAATAAAGTAACCTCCATCACCCCAATTCCTTTGATAACGCAAAGCCAATAGAATCCCAAGTGAACTGTAATCACTAGCGTTTGTTTCACCTATTGTTTCTTTCCCGATTTTATACTCAAAGTTTGCTGAATAATAAAATACTCCAATCAAAGGATAGAGGCATTCGTAAAATACAAAAGGAGCCCAACTAACATGAAAATTCATAAGCCCAATATTTAAAGAATCATTTTCTGCCCCATTAAGTCCCAAATGATCCTCGCCAGATACTTCCAAAGAAACACCCACATCAAAGGGCACAAAAAACCAACTCGCTTCAAATGCTAAAGCGTATTGAGGCATTTCATGTGGATACTCAGCGATTTCAGACATCAATCTTGAAGAGAGTACTGTTTTGTAAAATGCCAAGGAAAGCGCCCACCCGTTAAGAAGTTTTGATATTCGTTGGTTCCCAAAACCGGTAAATCTGAAGGGCCTGCCGACCGTTTTAACTAAATTAAATGTATAAGTTCTTGTTTCGGCCCGAACAGTTATGGTTTTTTCTTCGGCGTCATAGGTTTTTTTAGTTACTAATATTTTGTATTGTCCCTGATTCAGTTTAATGTCTCTTAAAGGAATGGTTCCTCGGTATTGACCGTCGATATAAACGTTAGCACCGTTTGTTCCTCTAATGTGAATAATTCCGTCCTGGGCAAGGCGCGTGGATATCTGTTCATTTTCTCCTTTTAGTATTTCAATTGATTGTGTTTCTTCACGATAATCGTTAAGCGAAATTCTCATCGTATATTTGCCGGAAGGGATTCTTTTTTTATTGATGGGGGTTATTCCCACTTCCTGATAATCCAGACTAACCATAGCGCCCGGCGGTTCAGTTGTTACTGTTAAATACCCTTCTTGCCTGATAAGTTTTTGATTAATGGTTTCCGTTTCACCAGGTTTAATTTTAATAATTTTAGTTAGCGTTTCATGATAAGGTTTCGTCAACTGAATATTATGCGTACCTACAGACAGTTCTACCGGCACATTATTTTGGAACTCTTTTTTCATTCCGTCTACATACAGAGAAGCCCCTTTATCCGTAATAACTTTAATAAAACCAAATTTGGGTACTAAGGGGATGGTTTTTTGTATTACCTTTCCTTTTTTTATGGAAATTTCCACTTCCGCCGGCTCATATTTCTCTTTGGTTAAAAAGATTTTAAACGTTCCGGTGGTGAATTCACCCGACTCAAACGGTGTTTCCCCTTCGATTGGTAATCCATCAAACTTATATTTAGCCCCTGGTGGATTAGTACGCAAAATGAATCGCCCACGGTCTGGATTGAGTTGCTTTACCGAAGACTCTATCTGATAGTAAATAAACTGCTTCTTTTTGAGTTTCGGTATTCTTATTTTTCCATCTATAAAGCCAGGTGATTTTACAGTGATGATTTGTTTTATCCCGGGTTTAAGCACTAATATATATTTGCCTTCCTCCGGCGTGCTGAGATTTGCTACGATACCATTCATATTGGATGAAAACCTTAGCATGGTAATCGAAGACCAAATAGTCATTGCGGCCATCTGTGGGTAATCGATCAAAAGCGTTGCCGTTACTCCGGGTGGTTTCTCTCGTTTTTGAATCTCAAATTGTTTTAATTCCTGCCCCAGAACAATAGAAATGAACAAATTCAAGACAACCAAAATCTGCAAAAGTCCTCTCATAATTCTCTGAACCCTTTACTTATTCACATTTATTGGATAATCTCAAAATCGCCTAAACTGAACACTTCGTCTTCGGTAGTGTATTTTTCCGGCTGCCAGGTACGAACGTGAATAATGGGATTTTGTTCGTCTTTGAAGTCGATCATCAAAAAGAGATACCCTTGGTCAGAATAGTTGGAAGATGTCCAGTTTTGCCTGAGCGTTACACCGTAAATGCGCTCGTATTTGGGGTGCTTGTAAATTTCAATATCCTTAAATCCGATTTTGATAAAGGAATTATTCTTAAACACCTTTTTAAGATTTGAGATGTACTGTGTCTTATTCAGATGAACAAGTTTTACCTTTTTCTCCTCCAAACTGTTTTTTAGAAAATCATTAGAATTATGCTTAACTTCAATTATGTGGCCGACAATAATCAATGCATTATCGCTAAATACTTTTTCAATATAATCTATATCCTTACGATTATAAGCTGTGCGATAATTTTCAATAAAATCAAGAATAATCTGCCTTCGTCGAAATTCTTTTACAGTTCGCCCAGCCCGTAATAGATTTCCATATCTTTGATTTTCTAAGCCGAAATATAAATCCTCAATCTTGCCCGACGGCGTAATAATCAAAACTCCTTCTTCATCTTCAGCCCCGTTTTCGGTTTTAACCATTAAGATAATGTTGCGTAACTCATAACCACCCTGAGCTCTGCGTATTATATGGCCAATAATCTCTGTTTCCGGACACATAAAGGGCCCATTTCCCCATAAAGACGCCACCACATCCCGGGCATTTTTTGTAATCACGGTTTTATCAATAATCGGATGTGTATCATTAGCATAGGCCTGGTTAAGAGCACTTAAAAAACTGCTAACATTCTGTTCGATTGTCTGTTTCAATCGGCTATTATGAAAATCCGATACATATACCGTTGTGAGATGCTGGGGAAAAGCTACACTTTGTAAAATAAATACAATAATTAGAGCATGGTAGATCAATCGTAAAGTTTTACCCATATGGCCACCATTGTTTTATAACGACTTTTAATATCTTCAATCACTTGGTGTGATATTAAATCGCTGCGTTTGTTTAATCCTGGTGTCAATACAGCCACTACTGCTTCACTTTTGGGATTAACAATAAAAAGATAACACTCTTCCGGATGCGGGAAGGCTTTCTTCTTGCCATAAACCAAAGCGCCTTTATATTTATAAATTTTAAGTTCTTTCATTAATTCGGTAAAACGGGCTTTAGAAAGAAGTCTCCCCAGGGTTTCCTGTTCTTGATCAGTAACCCGTTCCAGTCCCGATTCATGTTCAGGAACTTTGATTTCCGTATTGAGATGAGTTTGATAGGCCACCGCCCGTGATACCTGAAGATCATTTTGTTGGTTCAAAGTTAGAGTTACATCATAAATACCGTGTTGTTTGTATGAATAATTGGGATTTATTTCTTCGGAGGCATTCCCGTCTCCAAATTCCCATCTCAAGTTTGTTAGCGCTATGTTTTTTACAACTGGCGTAAATAAAAATGTACCATCATCCTGGGGCTGAACGGCAAAGTCCATTTTAATTATAGGCGTGTAATTCACGGTAATTTTATTTTCCACACAGATACATTCCGATTCAGCAATATCACTAAGTTCTGGAAAGTTGCCATTGTCTTCCAAGGACAGGCAAAGTGAAACGGGAATAACTTCTTTACGTTGAATCGGTAACTCTTTTTTGATCATCGTTGCCATGCCGTTAATAATCCGGAAAAACTGTGCTTCTTGCCCAAGAACATTTATGGCACAACTCTTAGCCGGCTTAAGTCCCACCTGAGCTTTAATCGGGATGTTTATTATCTCCTTTCCTGTGGCATCCATGAACGGCTCCAAAGGACGTAAGGAAACCTTCGATAAATACTCCTTAATCTTTGCCCGTAAAAGGGGACGAATATCTCCAAAATAGGTTTTTTGCAACTTGCTCTGGTATTCAATCGGGTCAGGGCTAAATGTACATTTAAGATATGCTTTATAATATTCGGTAACGGTTGCCCCCAACCCTTCTTTTCTTTCTGTTTCTTCTGCGACTTTTACCATATCTGTTATTTCGGTCTTTAAATTGTTCAAGGAACGCTGGTAGTCTTTATGTGATATATAAGCAATGATCCGTATTTTTGTCCCCACTTTAACTGGTCCAAAGTATTTCAGGTTAAGCAAGTGGAGTTTAGCCACCGTACGCGTCGATTGCTGATACTCCTCGGTGACTTGTTTTTGATCTTCATTCAAATCTAATTTATTGGATAACGTTACCACCGATGATATCTTGAACAACAAATCCTCCTTGGCCGCTCTTTTCAGAGCATTAATATCATCGCCGCTCCCGATGGCTTCACCCCAATGATAACGGTCTGAAAGTTTTATCTCCTTTTCCGTTTGGGAAAATACAGGGGTTGTAAAAGAAAATAGTAACAAAAGGAAAATAACTTTACTGAACATTAATGAGGCCTTTCAAAAGAATTTTTTTTCTTTTACCCGTTTTCTCCGCTGGAAATAGATTTTTTACATTATCCTGCCTAATGTACGAATAAAAATCGACATTAAGACTTTTAGAACCTTTGCCAAATATTTTTTTAACCGGAATAGTTGCGTACAATAAATGCGTATAATCATATTCTCGACTTATATACAAAACTGTAATATCGATTGTATCTTTGGCACTATATTCGGCATAAACTCCTATGTTATGTCTTTTCATCATTTCAAAATTAAAAGCGTCTAAAGGTACGTTATTTAATTTCTGAATTCGGTCATAAATATGGTATGAAATATCCATCTTGATCGAATCACAGGCCGGTAATACCAATTGAAAAAGGTTCTCTATACTCTCTTTAGGATAATGCGGTTCAAAAACATAAGAAAAACTTTCATCTTTTTGAGTGAGATATATGTTGGAATTAAAAATGTCAAAATAGGTTGTTCCTTCCCGAACGTAAAGCGTTCCCTTTAGCTTTTTTTTCTGGGTTTTATCTATTTTAGAATAAAGGTAATTAGTATTTAGAGTCTGCAATCGCCCAGCTAATTTATGCTCCATTTCTTTTTTATCCATTCCGGTTATCAAATCCACCCTGGCGGGGAATGTGATAATCAAGGTATCATTTTTCGCTGATTCAAACGACAAAACAAATTTTTTCTCTTGAAATATCACGCTGTAGCTTTTGAAATTAAGTAATAGTGCAAGAGCTTGACTAAAGTGGGGAAATACCATCGAACCCAACGTATGCGAATTAAGTAAAAAGCCTACTCCATCAGAGTTCATTAAACGTGGTAATTTGTCCGAATCTGTCAACAAATATTCAAGTGTCTTTCTCTCTAAAAATCGGGTAATTGCCGTTTGAGGTAAAGAATCTCGTCTGGAAAAAACAGCTAACCCAATATGCTGGATAGTATCTTGATTTTTTTCTATAATAATAGGAAAAGACTGATTCTCTATAATTATGTTGGCAATAATAATGTTGCCTTTTCTTAACGTTGGAGTATTATTATCAAAAGGATATTTATTAATTTGCTTGTACAATTCCCCTAAGTATAAAGAAACCATTTGATATTGGGAATATGATTTAAGAGGGATCACAAACAACATCATTATCAGAAGCAAGCATTTCATATTACTAAAAATCAATCATTCCTTTCTTTAAATAACATTTGCTTATTGATAAACGAAACAAAATCCCCCATTTAATAACAATCAGAATAAGTTGGAAGAGCATATTTTCCATCTTTCATAATTATTCACACTTGTCCAAAATAGATTTTCAGAAACAGTGAAATCGGCAAAAACGCTAACCCTTCCCCTTTTCTTCCCCTTCCCTAATACATTAGGGAAGGGGATAGGGGTTGGGTCAAAAATAGGTC
>CAZIBE010000005.1:0-52027 GCA_964536685.1 uncultured Calditrichaceae bacterium
CCTTACGGCATCGCTGTGAGGAATCTTTTTTGCTGAGCTAAAGACATAATCACTTAATCAATAATCCAACATCCTTTCCAGTTGCAACCAGATAATTCACCAACTAGGCTTCATGACTTTTACTTAATTTATTAATTGATTTTAATTCAAGGATAACGTCATTATTTACCAGAATATCTGCGTAAAAATCACCGACGATGGCTCCTTGATATCTTACTTTAATAGGCGCCTGAGATTTTGCCTGTATCCCAGAATTTTATAATTCAATCAGCAAACTCTTTTCATAAACGGACTCCAGATATCCCAAACCAAGTGTGTTATATACTTTATATACACAGCCGATAATTTGTTGCGTTAAATCTTTATTGTCCACCTTAATACCCTGTTATCCTGTCATAAAGTTTATTATCTCATGGCAAATAAAGCTGATCCAAATACTTGATAGGGTTATCCGCATTAAGCAAAGCCCGGCCGATGATTAGGTAGTGCGTGCGTAAAAAATCAAAGTCTGCCGGATCGCCGCCCTGTCTGCCGAACCCAGGCGAATAAAAGCGGCAGTTGTCATCTAAACCCGCTTTATCAAAGATTTCTCCCGTAGCCTGCGGCTTGGTCAGCGGCACTACAAAATCGCGCACGCCCGCGCCATAGGCCAAACGATACATTTCCACCATAGCCTTGTCTTTCAGATAGCCGCCCTCCGATTCGCGGTATTTCGGATGGGTCATAATGCCGCCGACAATCACTTTTAAATCCGCCTCATGAACCGCCTGAATCCAGGCTTCTTCGGTGGCCGGACCGGCCTGGGGGAACAGAATCACCTCATTCATACCGCTTTCTTGCATTACGCGGGCAAACAGTTTGCCTGTGTCCGGAATATCCGTCGCCGCCTTTTGATGATCATAAATGATCGGCTTGTCGCTGATAGCGCGAATCGTCTCGGCAACCTGAGGCAGACCAAAAGTTAAACCCAGCGAAAAGCCTACTTTGTAACCATAAATCAAAGGATGCTTATCTATTGCTGTAACCAGTTGACGAATGCGCTGTAAATCGGTAACATCCAGCGCTGGAATGATTTTCCATATTTTATTATTCATAGGTGCCCTCATAAAATTGACGCATAATTTCTGCCTGCGCGGCGTCCCTTTCTTTTAGAAAACGGATCAGGTCGGTCAGGTCGAGCAATGAAACAAACGGCGTTTGTCCCAGACCGGCGTCCGTTCCTTTGGTGCGCCGATCCACCGTAACCACAATACCGGCCGCCTGCACATTAAAGGTTTTTTCCACTAGCTGAATCGCTTCCACTTTAGTGCCGCCGGTGGTCAGTACGTCGTCCACCAACACAATTTTATTACCGGGCCGCGGCTCTTTACCCACAAACAGCCCGCGCTCGCCGTGTCCCTTGGCTTCCTTGCGGTTGTACAGAGTGTGGATTGGCTTTTCGTATAATTTGTTCCAGGCCATGGCTGCCGCCGTTACCATGGCAATGCCCTTGTATGGCGGACCAAATAAAATTTGCGTATCTCCGAAATCTTCGTGAATTTTTTCCGCCAGAGCCTGTCCCAAAAAATTCAATCCCCTGCCCGAACAAAGATCGCCGATGTTAATAAAAAAGGGCGACCGCAGACCCGATTTCAACGTAAAAGTTCCAAAGCGCAAGGCCTGTTCGTCTATTAGAAACTGAATAAATTCTTCCTTGTTAATCAATTTAAACCTCCATCCCCTTTTCCCCGGATACAAACTGTTCGTTCTGATATTTAAATATACCGTTCACCATAGTCGCCTGAACGCGCCAGCGCAGGGTCCATGATTCATAGAGATTTACGCCCACGCGCGTTACCACGCGCTCTTCCAAATCCGCTTTTTTAAATTGCATAACAAAGAGCAGATCGGCATAGTTGTCTTGTTTAATCCCGTTACGTTGGCGAATGGAATAGCAGGCGGCGGCATTGCTGGCCAGAACCTGATGCAGCCGCCGCCAATCTAACTTAGCTTCATCCACTAAATTAAGCATCAGCGGCATCAGCCATTCAATGCCGGCAATACCGGAGGGCGGCACATCGCTCATCTTTTCGGCCATAGCATGGGGAGCATGGTCGGTGCCGATAAAATCAATTTCTCCGGCAGTCAGCGCTTGCAATAAAGCCTGCCGGTCTTCTTCCGTGCGCAGCGGCGGATTCACCTGATACAATGCGCCTTTGGCAATGTAATCTTCCTGAGTAAAGTACAAGTAGTGCGGAGCGGTTTCACCCCATACGTCAAAGCCCTCGCGCTTCATACGTCGCAGCCAATCTATTTCCAGCGCCGTATTCATGTGGCAGATGACAACGCGCGGCCGCCGCTTTTCCGGTAAACTTTTCAGCGCCTGTTCGATTTTGTGTAAGGCGGAAGCAATCGCCTCTTTAGGCCGGCGCTCGTGATGCAGCGTTTTATCCGGTGTATTTTCAAATACTGTTTCGTCCTCTGCGTGGATGGAAACCACCGGATAGCTATTAAATATATGCTGTAATTCTTCTGTTTCCGTGACAGCCGGTAAAGCAGAGGATTTGGCCATGTAAATTTTCACCGCTTTGATTTTATCGGCTGCGTCTCCTTTCATGCGCTGGCTGGCATGGAAATGCAAACCCCAGTTGACCAGCGATTTGGCCCAGAACAGCGCTTTCTTCTCCTGCAGGCGCGCAACCGTGGAACAGGGCGGTTTGTTGTTGGGCATATCCAGCACGCTGGTTACGCCGCCTTTCAGCGCGGCTTTAGAGGCATTAAGAATACCTTCCTTGTACAGTTGTCCCGGTTCCCTGAAATGCACATGAGGATCAATAGCCCCCGGCAGGATAAGCAGCCCTTTAGCGTCGAATAATTCCTCGGCGGGGTCTGGCGCTAAATTCCGGCCAAATTCCCGGATTTTCTGATTTTCTATCCGTATCGCACCGGAGTCGAACTGTCCGTCCGGCCTCAGCCAGCGCGCGTTTGTAATTAACATAAAAATTCCTTCCACCCTTAGAGAACCCTTCCAAGGCTTCATAAAAATTCTGCACTTACACCTTGGTCATCTGCCGTTGTCCATAGGCTATCAAGTCAACTTTCAAAATTCAAAATTTCGTCAAACCCTGTCCGAGTTTAGCTTTTCCTGTTCTATCTCTTCCAGCAGTTCTTTAGTTACGCCTGTGGGATATTTACCCGAAAAACAGGCGTCGCAGATGGGTAAGTCCTGATACAACTCGCGTAAAGCTTCTAAGGGTTGATAGACAACGGCGTCGGCGCTAATATAGCGGGCGATTTCATCGATTTCGTAATGGGAAGCCAGAATTTCCTTTTTCACGCTCATGTCGATGCCGTAGATGCAGGGATGCTTAATGGGCGGCGAAGCGGACACAAAGTACACTTCCTTAGCGCCGGCGTCGCGCAGCATCTGTACAATGCGTTTGGATGTGGTACCGCGTACGATGGAATCGTCCACCACGGCAATCTTCTTCCCTTCCACAATATCGCGAATAGGATTGAGCTTTTGCTTGACCATCTTCTCCCGCTCGGCCTGATTAGGCGTAATGAAACTACGCCCCATAAAATGATTTTTAGCCATGCCCCGACGATAAGGAACGTTCAGCTCTTCGGCCAGGCCGGAAGCGAAGAAATAAGCAGAATTGGGCACATCGATAATGATATCAGGCTGCAGTCCGGACTTGCGGAAAGCATCGGCCAGTTTTTTGCCCATGCGTACGCGCTCCGTGGCTACCAGATGATCATGAATAACCGTATCCTCACGGGAAAAATAGATGTATTCAAACACGCAAAAGGCTTGTTTCTTCGTTTTCCCGATGCGCGAATGCACCTGGCGGTTCTGATCAATAAAGACCATTTCACCCGGTTTCAAATCGCGCATCAATTCATAGCCCAAATAGTCAAAGGTGCTACTTTCCGATGCAAAGGCATACACTACGCCCTGGTCGGTAAATTTACGTCCCATGACTAACGGCCGAATCCCATAAGGATCTGTAAATGCCAAAAACCCGCGATTGGCTATGATGGTCAACGCCGAATAAGCGCCTTTGATTTTATGCTGAACCTCTTGCACCGTATCAAAAATTTCATCGACGCTCAAGTCTGCCAGATTTTTCAATTCCAGATGCGAAGCGAAGGTGTACAAAATTAAAGCCACATCGTTAGAGGTGTCCAGCAAGCGATGATGATCTTCGTACAACTGTTTTCGAATCTGATTAAAATTGATCACATTGCCGTTATGCACCATAGCCAGACCGTACGGGTAATTGACCGCAATGGGCTGGGCGTCCACTTCTTCCGTGGAACCAATGGTAGAATAGCGCACATGCCCCAAACCACAATAGCCTTTAAAGCTATCGAGATTTACATGCTTAAACACATTATCCACTGTACCCGTGCCTTTTTTTAGGCGAAAGTTCCCGTCAAAAGTTACAATGCCGGCGGAATCCTGACCGCGGTGTTGCAGTGTAACCAATCCGTTGATTATTTCGTGGGCAACATCCTCGTATCCCACCACGCCGATAATACCGCACATGTATTTTTCCTTTCCAGATTATTTTTTTTAGTACACAATGACCGATGGGCAAAGGCTAAAATCCGGCTCTTTGCAAAACGTTAACAAATTAGCCCCTGGCGAATCCTTAAAGTTTTCATAAAATTTAATTCTTATGTTAGCAACTGCCAGGACAGTAATCAAATCCCAAATTACAAAAAACAAATTCCCAACAATTTTCAAATCCTAAAACTCAAATCCACAACCAAAGCGAAACCAGTTCAATAGTCAAAATCTTAAATTCATAATTTCTTTGCGAACACTTTCGATAGCGCTTGACTATAAACCTGATGTTCAACGGCCAAACCGCGTTTTTCCACCTCTTCCAAAGACAGGCAGCCGCGTAAATCCACCGCATATTTGCCAATTACCGGCCCGGTATCCACGCCTTCGTCCACAAAATGAACCGTGATTTTGGTCGCAGACAAACGATTCTCCCAGGCCCATTCGTAGGCGCCCAGTCCCTGAAAATGGTCCGTGTCCGCCGGATGAATATTGATGATGCGATTCTTGTACGCCCGAATGAATACCGGACTGAGAATGCGCATATAACCGGCCAGAACAATGTATTCCACCTGGTAAGGCTGGAGAATCTCCAGCACTTGCCGGTCAAATTCTTCCCGCTTTTTACCTTTGTTTTCCACTACCGCCGTAGGCACGCCAAATTGTTTAGCTGTTGCCAAACCGCGGGCAGTGGACTTATTGGAAAACACCAGCGCCGGTTCGCAGACTTCTTTTAAGATTCCATCCCGGGCATTTTTTAAAATGGCTTCCATATTGCTGCCGCGCCCGGATATAAAAATGGCAATTTTTGTTTTCATAAAACACTCATTTTATTAATTTCCAATGGCCAATGATCTATAGCCAGGAAAATTTCAAATAATCTCCAAATTCTAAAACTCCAATCACAAAAAGTGGCAATGCGCTGTTCCGCTCATTGGGTATTTGATATTTGGAATTTATTTGTGATTTGCTCCGAAGTAGTCCTTTGGAAAGACCTTCCGCAGGATGTGCTATTTGAAAATTTTCTTCCAAGCGCCTTCAAACTTTACGAAACATAAAAAGCCTTGCAAAGCTCTCTGCCCCGATTGTTATTTAATCCCCTTCGCCGCAATATCGCTACGAAAAAACATGCCGTCAAATTTTATTTTATTGACCGCCTGATAGGCTTTTTCAATGGCTTCAGATAACGTTTTCCCTTTACCGACCACATTCAACACGCGACCGCCTGCAGTAACTATTCGGCCATTCTCCTTTTTAGTCCCGGCATGAAAGACAAGCGCTTCTTCCGCTTCCTCAGACAGCCCGTGAATTTCTTTGCCTTTTTCGTAACTGCCCGGATAACCGCCGGAAGCCAGCACCACATCCACAAAAAATTCGTCAAAAAACCGCACTTCGGTTTGTTCCAGCGCGCCGTTCAGCGTAGCCAGGGCCAGTTCCGTTAAATCGCTTTTCAACGCAGGCAAAATCACTTCGGTTTCCGGATCGCCAAAGCGCACGTTGTATTCCAGCAGACGCGGACCGTCGTCGGTAAGCATTAAGCCAAAGTAGATCACACCGCGATAGTCCATCTGTACGCTGCGGATACCCTTTAAAGTGGGCTGCACAATTTGTTCGCTTATTTGTTTCAAAATTTGATCTGTGCAGATTGGCACCGGACAATAGGCGCCCATGCCGCCCGTATTCGGACCTTTGTCGCCTTCGTAAGCCGGCTTGTGGTCCTGCGAAGGCTGTAACAGGCGAATGGATTTGCCGTCGGTAAAGCCAATGATGGATAGCTCCTGGCCGCCCATTTTTCGTTCCAGCAAAAAGGGGGCGTCCGCGCCGTAACGCCTGTGAACTTCATCCAGCGCCTGATAGGCCTCCATAGTGGAAGAACAGACGAACACACCCTTACCCGCGGCCAGACCGTCATATTTAATGACTACCTGGCCGCCCAATTCCTGAATCACCTGACGGATTTCGTCAATGCCCTGCGGAATCCAAAAATCCGCCGTGGAAACGCCATAGCGTTTCATGAACTGTTTAGCAAAAATTTTAGACCCTTCCAGGCGGGCGGCGGCTTTATCCGGGCCAAATACTTTTATAGAAGATCCGGAAAAATAATCCACAATGCCGTTGGCCAGCGGGTCTTCAGGCCCGACAAACAACAGGTCGATGCCCATTTCTGTGCAGAATTTGTTAATGCCGCTGAAATCGTTGACTTTTAAATCCACATTGTTCCAACTGCCGCCGTTGCCGGGAATAAACCAGACATTTTCTTTGCCCACAGTTTGGGCAAACTTCCAACCCAGGGCATGTTCCCGTCCCCCGGAACCGAGTACGGCTATTTTCATGCTATCTTTCTCCATTGTTAGCTGTCGGCTATCAGCTGTTAGCCGTAAATATTTCCTGATTTCCGTTTCCTATTTTCTCTTTCCTGAAACTTAAAACTTAATACTTACAACTTACCACTTAATACTTACTACTTCATACTTACCCACTCCCTTCCACCTTCTGCAAAACTTTCCGGCAGATTTCTTCCGCCAGGCCCGTGTAGTTTTCCACCTTGAGCGCCCGCAGTTCCTGTTTTACATTTTCAGAAACTTCCAGTTGTTCAATAAATTTTTGCAGCATTTCCATCGTTACCCGCTTTCCCCGCGTAATCTCTTTTAACAGAGTATACGGATCGTCCAACCCTTCGAGCCGCAGGATGGTTTGAATGAGTTCGGCCAGTAGTTCCGGATGCGCGCTCAATTCGGCCAGGCAACGCGCTTCATTGATCTGCAGCCTCTTCAGCCCCTTCAGCGTTTCCTGCACGGCCAGATAGCTGTGCGCCAGAGCTACGCCCATATTCCGTTCTACCGTGCTGTCCGAAAGGTCGCGCTGCAAACGGGAATTGCCCAGCTTATCTGTTATGCCGTTTAACAGCGCAATGGATATTTGCAGATTGCCTTCGCTGTTTTCAAAATTTATGGGATTGACCTTGTGCGGCATGGTGGACGATCCCACGGCCCCGGCGTCCGCTTCCATTACCAGATAGCCTAACGTTAAATACAACCACATATCGCGATCTAAATCTAAAATAATATTGGCGATCTGCTTGCTGACGGCAAAATACTCGCCCCAGGCGTCGTGATCCTCAATTTGTGTGGTAGCCGGATTAGGCTCCAGTCCCAGCGATTGCAAAAAATTTTCCGAAAAGGCAATCCAGTCGTATTCCGGGAAGGCGGCCAGCAAGGCGGAATAGTTGCCGGTGGCGCCGTTCAGTTTGCCGCGAAAACGAAAATTCTGCAAAGCGCGGTAAACCCGCCACAAACGACTAAGATACACGGCCATCTCCTTGCCGCCGGTAGTGGGCGAAGCCATCTGTCCATGCGTTCGCGCCGGGAAGGGCGCCCCGCACCACGCTTTAGCGTGAGCCGCTAACTGTTCTAACAGCGTTTTCAACTGCGGCAGTTGCTCTTTCTCCGCATATTCTTTCAACAGCAGAGAATATGACACGTTATTCACATCTTCCGATGTTAAGCCGAAATGGATCATATTCGGATTGCGCAAATTCAGCGTTTCCCGCAGGAACACTTCACAGGCTTTCACATCGTGATTGATACGGGCTTCGATTTCTTTAATGCGCCGGTAATCGGCGTCGCTAAATTTCGCCAGTTGTCGCTCAATGGCTTCTCGTTCCGGATCATTTAGCGGGGAAAACAGGCCGGTTTTATCCAGCGCCCGCACAAATAAAAGCTCCACCCGAACACGCATACGCATCAAGGCAAATTCGGAAAAGTATTCGCCTAAATGAACTAACCGACGGCCATAACGTCCGTCTAAGGGAGAGATGGCTCTATCCATCTTATTCCTTTCCCCGCATTTGTTTATCTGCTTCGGTTAACTCCTGTTTCATTCGACGGATTTCTTCCTGAAACGTGATTTTCAGGCGCGATAAATTCAAACAGCGCAAGGCCAAAAGAGCGCCGTTTTGGGCGTCCGTTACCGTACCTGCCGGCGTGTTGGAGGGCATCATTAAAGATGAATTAATATTGACCAGCAAATCAACTTTGTCTTTAAACGGCGGTACGCTAATCACCGGTATAGCCAGATTAGCGGCCAGCGCTCCGCCCAGCCCGTTGGAACGTCCGGCCGCGGCAATGACCGCCCCGGGTTCGACAGTCTGATTGTATTCCGCGGCAAGTTCGCTTAGGCGCTCCCCGTTCTTATGCGCCGACAGCACGCGTAATTCCGTAAAAATATCATACTTTTCTATGACGTCTTTCATCTTTTGGGCATGTTCGGCGTCCGCCGGCGAGCCCATCACAATAGCCACAAAACCGTCTTTAATAACGCGGCGCCGTACCAGATTGCGCCGAATCCGCGCCTGAATATCCTGCTCTAACGGGGGTAAAATATCGCCGGTGATCATGCCGTAAATGTCGCGGTAGCGGCGGGTGGTTTCCTGTACCACTTCGTCGGGCAGCGTATCCGGATAGCGGTCGCCCTTTTTATGTTTGAGCAGGTAGCTGCGCACATATTCCTTGTCCATTTGCTCGGCCTTCTCCGGATGCGCTTCGTAATCCTCTTTAGACCAAAAGCGCGAAGAATCCGGCGTGTGGATTTCATCGATCAATACCAGCTTGTTGTCGATTAAACCGAATTCGTATTTGGTGTCCACTAAAATAATGCCGCGTTCGGCTAAAATTTCCGTGCCGCGGTCAAACAGTTTTAAAGCCGTTTCCTGCATAGCTTCGTACATTTCTGCGGTAACCCAACCTTCTTCCACTAATTCGGCTGGAGAAATTTCGCGATCCTTCTCCTCTTTGGTGGTTGGCGTAACGATGGGCGCTTTAAAAGCCTGATTTTTTTTCATGCCGTCGGGAATTTTTTGGCCGGAAACAACCCGTTTGCCTTTTTCATAACCGCGCCAGGCCGAGCCGGTCAGGTAACCGCGCACAATCATTTCCACACGGATAGGCGTGGCTTCGCGCACCAACGAAATGTTCGGGTCCACCAAATCTATAAAATGATTATCGATGATATCGTTAGTGTTTTCGAACCACCAGGCCGCCAGTTGATTGAGCACCATCCCTTTTCCGGGAATGGGCGATTTGAGCACGTTATCGAATGCCGACAGACGGTCGGTGGCCACAATCATCCGTGTATTTTCATCGATCCGAAAGCTCTCCCGCACTTTGCCGGAATGCAGTTTTTTTAATTGCGGGGTGTTTAATTGGGTTATACAGATCATACAGATTTTCTCCGTTTTTGGTTTTTTATTTTAGGGACCAAGGGCCAAGGCCCGAGGCCCGAGGGCAAAGGGCCGAGGTTACAGCTTTTTTCTGTTTTTAATTAGTCCGTTCATTTGTTTACGAATTGATTGAATGTTTAACAATAACCGTTCAAACTCTCCTTCGGTTATTGCCTGCATATATAAAAATACAAATAGCATTGACTCCACTTCCGATGAAGACCGCTTGACATATTCATAAAAACGAATCTTTTCCATCTTACTTGGACAGTCAAATCCCTCAGCAATATTATTCATTATTGAAAGCGATGCACGCAGCATTTGGTTTTTGAGCCGGTAAGCATGTTGAAGTTTCTCGTTAGTTTGAAACAAAGTATAAAAAGACATCATCATTTTTCTGGCTTCAATCCAAACCGGAAATTCATCGAAATTTTTATATTTCATTTCAGCGATATAAAAATGACCTTTTTCTTAATAACTTAAAAACCAGAACCTCGACCTTACTTACTATGCGTTGGTTCTTGGTTCTTGGCCCTTGGCCCTCGCCCCTTAACCCTTTATTCAATGCCTAAAATGCCTCGTTCCCGTAAACACCATAGCTACGCCAAGCTCGTCGCATTTTTGAATCACCGATTTGTCGCGGATGGAACCGCCGGGCTGCACAATGGTGCGGATACCATGGGCCTGGGCGATTTCTATGTTATCGGGAAAGGGGAAGAAGGCGTCGGAGACCAGCAGCGCCCCGGCCATTTGTTCTTCTATATAAGACTGCACGCCATCCTCCGGGCCGGCGTATTCCAGTTTCAGATTTTCCGTCGCCCTCTTTAAAGCCAGTTCTGTGGAGTTAATACGATTGGGCTGACCGGCGCCCATGCCCAAAAGCTGCATAATGCCGTCTTCCCGTTGGCGCACAATAACGATGGCATTGGATTTAATTTGCCGTACGGCAATTAGGCCAAAATGCAACAATTCATCCGAAATCTGCGCTTTTGCCTGTGTGACCGTTTCCCTTTTTCCCAGCAACTTGTCATCTGTGGTTTGCACCAGCAAAGCATTATAGAGGACCTTCATTTCCTGTTCCGGTTTGAGCAGGTTCGGGTTAAATTGCACCACACGCAGATTTTTATGCAGAAAAAGATACTCCAGGGCTTCTTTGGAAAAATCCGGCGCCACAATCACTTCAACAAATTTGCGCAGTGCTTTATTTTCGTTATCGAGATTTAAAACAGTAACTGTTTCTTTTTCCAGCGGTTGATTAAAAGCAATCACCGAACCGAAAGCCGAGACCGGATCGCCGGCCCAGGCTGCTTCGAACACCTGCCGCTGATCGCTGCCCTGGGCCAGTCCGCAGGGATTGTTATGCTTAATGACGGCGCAGCCCTGATTGTTTAAATCGCGCACCGCTTCCACAGCGCTGTGTAAATCTACAATATTATTGTAAGAAAGCTCCTTACCATGCAGTAACTGTAAATCATGAATGGAGGATTTGACGTTACGCTTACGCAGAAAAAAAGCGGTTTGATGGGAATTTTCGCCATAGCGCAGCGTCTTGGCAGAATCGTAAGCAAAACGAAAAGAAAGCGCTCCGGCGGTTTCGTCAAAAGCGGAGGCGATCATAGCGTCATAATCGGCTGTGGCGTTAAAGGCCTTGCGCATCAAACGGAAACGGGTTTCGTAAGAAAGCGCGCCTTCACTGGCTTCCAGTTCGTCGATTACATCATGGTAATCTTCCGGATCGGTAACAATGGCTACATATTTAAAATTCTTGGCGGCGGCGCGCACCATAGTGGGTCCGCCGATGTCGATGTTTTCGATCAGAGCGTCAAAGCCGGCGCCTTTGTTTTTCACATCTTCGAAGGGATACAAATTGCACACTACCATATCTATGGGTTGAATGCCTAAGTTTTGCGCTTCTTCGGCGTCCTTTTGGCGATCAAAGAGCAGCGCCGATTCAATCTGAAACGAGATGGTTTTCATGCGTCCGCCAAAAGCCTCGGGATTGCCGGTTACCGCGCTAATATCGGTCACCGGTATGTTAGCCTCTTGCAGCGCTTTTTTAGTGCCGCCGGTAGAGATAATTTCGCAGCCAGACTGTAGCAGCGTCCGCGCCAGAATGGCAATGCCGCGCTTATCGGAAACGGAAAGCAACGCTCGCTTAATTTTTATATGTTCCTGCATAAGGACCTCAACAGTTAAAATTTTAGATTGTAAACATGTATAAAACTAACTTCCCGCAGAAATGCCTTAAGCAAAATTTGGAAGATGGATTTCCCTGCCCGTTACTTCCCCTTTTGCAACAGGTACTCTACAATCTTCTCTGTATTCATGCCTTCGGCTTCGGCGCTGTAAGAGGTAACGATGCGGTGGCGTAACACAGGCAGCGCCAGTTGGTAGATATCTTCTTCCGACGGCGTAAAACGATCGTTCAGCAAAGCGCGTACTTTAGCCCCTAATATCAGATACTGTGAAGCGCGCGGCCCGGCGCCCCATTGAATCCATTCGGAAATTTTCGCATCGCTGCCATCCGCGCCCGGACGCGTAGCCGTCACCAGACGAACAGCGGCTTCCACCACTTCGTCGGCCACGGGCACTTTGCGCACCAGACGCTGAAATTCCAGTATGGCTTCTTTATCGACAATCGGTTGCAGGGCCTGCCGTTCTTCCACGGTTGTTCGTTTAACAATATCTATTTCCTGCTCAAAGGAGGGATAATCCAGCCACAAACTGAACATGAAACGGTCTAACTGCGCTTCCGGTAAAGGATACGTGCCTTCCTGTTCGATGGGATTCTGAGTGGCTAACACAAAAAAGGGCTGTTCCAGGTCAAAAGTCTGACCGGCGGCGGTAACACGGTATTCCTGCATAGCCTCTAACAGAGCCGACTGCGTTTTAGGGGGCGTCCGGTTAATTTCGTCGGCTAAAATCACATTGGCAAACACCGGTCCCTGAATAAATTTAAACACCTTCTGCCCCGTGCTGCGATCTTCTTCTAAAATTTCCGTACCGGTAATATCGCTGGGCATCAGATCGGGCGTGAACTGAATGCGCGAAAACTTCAGATTTAGAATCTCCCCCAATGTGCGGATTAACAACGTTTTGGCCAGTCCCGGCACGCCTATCAGCAGGCAGTGGCCGCGGGCAAAAAGAGCGATTAACAGCTGCTCCACAATTTCATCTTGTCCGATAATTACACGACCGATTTCCTTTTTTATCGTTTGATATGCATCGCGAATAACAGCGGCTATCTGAATATCCTTCTCTTTCGTGGTCATAAAAAATCGCCCCTTGAGATTATTTATTGTTTTCCTTAAATTTGTCCTGTGCAAAGCAAAATATTAATTAGTTTAAAATTTAAAAGCAAATAGAATCACATGTCCTCTTACCTACTTAATTTAAGTTCCGCGCAAATTCTGGATTATTTAGAGCAAACGGGTCAGCCTAAATACCGCCTTACACAGATACTCAAAGGCGTTTATGCTAAAAACTATGATACCTTTGAACAGTTCAGCGATTTGCCTAAAGATTTTCGCAAGCAATTAGCCGGCGATTTCCGTCTGCGTTCCTTTGAATTAGTGGAAACGTTTAAATCTGCGCTGGACGGTACTACTAAATTTTTATGGCAATTACAAGACGGCCTCAAAATAGAAAGCGTCATTATTTACGATAGTAAACGCGTTACCTACTGCATTTCGTCACAAGTGGGCTGCCCGCTGGATTGTAAATTCTGTGCGACCGGCAAAATGGGCTTGTTGCGCAACCTGAGCGCCGGAGAAATCGTGGAGCAGGTCATGCAGATGAAAGCCCGCAGCGAACGGCCGCCGACCAATATTGTGTTCATGGGCATGGGCGAACCGATGCTCAATTACGAGCAAGTCATGCTGGCTGCCGAGGCGCTGTCCGATCCGCAGGGATTGGGCTTCAGCCGTAAGAAAATTACCGTGTCTACGGCGGGCATCGCTAAAAATATCCGGCGCATGGCCGACGAACAGCGCCCCTATTCGCTGGCCATTTCTTTGAATGCCGTAACGCAGGAGGTACGCCAGAAGATCATGCCTATTGCAAAAAAATATCCTTTGGATGAGCTGTTGGCCGCCGCCAAATATTATGCAAAAACAACCGGCAAGCGGATCACCTTTGAATATGTTTTAATGGACGGCCTGAACGCCTCGCCGGAGGACGCCCGCGCCCTGATCAAACTGACCCACGGCATTCCCTGTAAAATTAACGTCATTCCCTGCAATTCGGATGATGCGCGCTATCAGCCGCCGCCGGATGATGTCGTCGCCGAGTTTGACCGCGCCGTGCATTCCGGACGGCGCACCATTACCATCCGTAACCGCAAGGGCTGGGAAATTCAGGCGGCCTGCGGTCAGCTTTATGCGGCCAATCAAAAAAAAGGCCGGCAAAAGCTAACTTTTGAGCAACTGAAACTGGATGATTAAATACATTGCTACTTGATATAACGCAACATCGCGCTGTTCACAAAGTACTGTAGCCCAAGATTTTACCATCACAGAAAGGATTTCTCATGCATCTAATTCTGTTTGGAGCCCCCGGAGTCGGGAAAGGCACACAGGCCAAACTAATTAGCCAGGAATTTCACATTCCGCAAATCTCCACCGGAGATATGCTGCGCGAAGCCGTGCGCAAACAAAGCGATTTAGGTAAGAAAGCGCAAAACATCATGGAAAAAGGCGAACTCGTACCGGACGATGTTATGCTTGGCATAATCCGCGAACGGGTATCGCAGGAAGATTGCGCCAACGGTTTTATTCTCGATGGATTTCCTCGTACGGAAAAACAAGCCGAACAATTAGATGCTCTGGCCAAAGAGATGCACCTGCCGCCGTTTATTTGCATCGAAATTGAGGTGCCAGACGAAGCCATTATTAAACGATTGACATCGCGTAAAACATGCTCGCAGTGCGGCGCCGATTTTAATCCGCTAACCAATCCCGCGCCGCCCGACAACATCTGCCCCATTTGCGGCGGTAAAATCATTACACGGACGGATGATAACGAAACAACCATCCGCAAACGCTTGGATGTGTACAAACAGCAAACCGCTCCGGTAAAGCATTTTTATGAAGCGCATAATCATTTTTACAGTATCGACGGCGATCAGCATGTGCAAGAGGTGTATGCCGATATCAAAAAGATACTTACCGCCGGAAATTAAGACCTTCGCTTCGGGGCTTCGCCGGTCTGTCTGCAATAAACAGCCTTACAGGGCCGCTGTGCTTTGTAAGGCTTTAACGCCGTTTACCTGTATTTATCCGGGATAAATATGGTGCTAAAACATGTGCTCACACTTTTGGTTATTTCCAGCCTGTTTCTGCTTTTTTGCCAGCAACGGGAACATGCCAATATTTTCGATCCGCAAAATCAGGCGGATTCCCTCGATTTAAACCTGCATATCATCCAGTCCGATTCCATTGTGCGCCTCGTCTGGAACGCGCCGTCGCCGGAGCGCTACAGCGGTTTTAAGGTGTATCGCAAAAGCTCCGGAGAAGCAGGCTTTTCCGTTGTGGGCAGCGTGCGCGCCGGACATACGGCTTTTAACGACAGCAGCGTTCAAAGCGACCGAAATTACTGGTACTATGTTACCGTAACCGGCGAAGACGCCGAATCGCCGCCCACAAAGGCGCTGCACACAATGCCGGGTGCGGGAACCTTTTGGCTGTTGGATTACTGGGATTTTTACATTTACCGGTTGACTTACGACTTAGAGCATATCATCGCCACCAAATACGCTGTTTGGCGTCCGCAGGAAATGAGTTTTACCCCCGATTTCAGTGCGGCTCTGCTCACCTATCCCGAGTATCATTATTTTGAGCTGTTTAGTCCGGCCAACGGCAGCGGCATCCGCGGTTTTGACGATTTAAATCATCCCTTTGCCTGTATCTACAATCAGGAAATGCAGGCGTTCTGGGTCGGCGATTCTTCCGGCGGTTTATATACATTGGGCAGTTCCGACGCCCGTCCGCAGATGTTGAGCGATCTCCCCCGCCGGCCAATTAAAATTTGTAAAAATAAAGAAAAACTGTATTTTGTGCTGGATATGGGCCGGCATTCGATTTTGATCTTCGCCAGCGACGGCACGCTTATCCGCTCAGTGAATCGTCTGGGGGAGAAAACGCTGGAAAATCCCTTTTTCATCGCCTCCTCACCGGCCACAGGTGATGTTTTCGTCCTCGACGCCGCGGAGGGAACGAACTACCTGTACCGCTACAATCCCGATACCGACGCAGCACAGCAACTATTCAGCGACGCCTATCTTAGCGCGGTAACCTTCGATTCCGTGGATCAATCGTTGTGGCTGGCTATCAATATGCCGGATAGCGCAAAAATTTTGCAACTTTTCCTGTCCGACTTACGTCTGACAGAACACAACGGATTTATTAAGGTCAGCGATATTGTCCTTAGCCCGTACACCGGACATATTTTGGTGGCCGATGCCGGAAAAAAAGAATTAACGCATTTTCGACGGGATTTTTCACGGATTGGCGTTTTTAAAAGAGCGCTTTATCCCTTCAGGATTTACAATCAATGAAACGATTTGCTCTTCCTTCTAAAATACTATTAGCACTCTTCATCCTAAGCAGCCTGATCACGCTTACCTACGATCTCTTGCAGTTTTACAGTTCGCTCAGTATCCGTGTTTGGGATTATATTCAGGAAGGGCTTTCGCTGTTCAATGTTGTACTAATCTATCTCTATTTTAACGGCCGTTCTTTCGCCAGCGAAACCGATGTCTCCAAAAATGTTAAAAATTTTACTATCCTGCTTGTCTCGCTTTATCTGTTTGCTCTGGCCTTGCAGCAACTGTTAGAACCCAAGTACAGTCTGACGGCCTTTCCACAGGCGCCGGATACAATCCAGGCGCTGATTTATTCTAACCTGATCTCCTTAGCCGGCGAGTTGTTCCTGGTGCCCATGCTGTTAATCATCCGCAATCTGATCAATTATAAAAAGAAAAAACGTACGGCGCTGTATATGATGGCCGCCGGCGCCGGCTCCATGGCGGCTGTTATGCTGGCTGTCGTTTTTCAGATACCATTTAATTTAAATTTCAACCCGAACAGCGCATTACCGACTATTTTGGCCAACAGCGCCTTTTTAGCGGCGCTGGTGTTTTTGTTTTTACTGGCCACGCGCAACAGTTGGATTACTTATCTAAAACGGCGCCAAAAATTTTATTTCTTTTTCAGCTCTTTAGCGCTATCCTGGCTGGTAATTTATATTTTTGATTTTGCTTTTCAGCAGGCCGTTCCGACGCACAGCATTGCGCTGGCAGCTCTGCTTAACATCGCCTGGCTCTTTTTGGTTTTTTATACGTTGTTAGCGTCCCTTAATCTGTTACTGCATCTGCCCACGGCGCGCGTGTTCGATCGTAAAATGAAGGAACTGGCTTCGCTGCAAAATCTCAGCAGAGCTATCTCGGTGGAACTGAGCTCACCGAAACTTATCCAGATGGTGGCCGACATGAGTTCCGAAGTACTGGAATCGGCCGGCACATGGATTGAACTCTATCCGGACCAGCCGCCAAAGCGGCAGTTGATCATCGCGAAAGATTTTAAAGCCCTTAACCTCAGCCAGGTAAAATATCATTTTACCGGCATTAGCGAGCAGGTTGTGCAAAGTAAAAAGGCCCTGGTCGTAAACGACCTGACAAGAAATAAAAACTTCCCCGGCAATCCGCTCCAGCTTTCTTCCTTGCAATCGTTCGCCGCCATTCCTATCGTTTCCGCCAACGATCAGCTTTACGGCATCTTGTACGCCGTTAAATCCGAAGTCTTTGGTTTTAATCCGGATGATGTAAATCTGTTAGAGGCTTACGCCAATCAGGCTTCCATTGCCATCGAAAACGCCCAATTGTTAAAAAGCTCGTTGGAACGCGAACGCATGGAACGCGAACTGCAAATTGCCCGCGAAGTGCAGATGCGTCTGCTGCCGCAACAAACGCCTACCTGCAACTATGCCGACTTTGAGACGCTGACCATCACAGCCTACGAAGTGGGCGGCGATTATTACGATTTTTACCTCACGCCCAACAACGATCAAGGCATCATCATCGGCGATGTGAGCGGCAAGGGAACTTCGGCTGCTTTTTATATGGCGGAAACCAAAGGCATTTTTCAATCGCTGGCGTACAATTATAATTCACCCAAAGACATTCTGATTCAAAGCAATGTCATTCTACATAAATCCTTAGAGAAAAAATCTTTCATCAGTCTGTTAGCGGGACAAATAGACAGCCGCGGCCATATTTTCCGCTTTGCCCGCGCCGGTCACTGTCCGGTTATTTATTACAGCAGTAAGGAAAGCCACTCGATGTTATTAGAGCCCGGCGGCATGGCCGTAGGATTGGATAAAGGTCCGTTGTTCAATAAAACTCTCGAGGAGATAGAACAGCCTCTATCTGCGGGAGATATCATCGCTTTGTACACCGACGGTCTTTCCGAGGCGCGCAACAAAACCGGCGAAGAGTTCGGCGAAGAGCGCTTGCAGCAGGTGCTGGACAAATATGCCGAACTATCCGCTCCGCAAATCAAAGAAAAAATAATAGATGAAATTTTACAATTTTTAGACGGTCAGAATCTGCATGACGATCTGACCCTGATTTTGATCAAAATAAAAAAATAAATGATATTCGGAGGAAACGATGAGCGGTTTTGAAATTACTACCAGCCAGCAGGGAGATATTCACATTCTGCATATTTCAGGTTATTTAGATGCCCACACGGTTCCCCGCTTCGAAGAAGCCATCCAAGATCTGGTTAAAAAACAGCATTATAAAATCATTGTCAACATGGAAAAGCTGGATTATATCAGCAGCGCCGGTTTGGGCGTTTTTATGGGATTTATCGAAGAAATACGCGAACATGGCGGCGACATTAAACTTTGCCGGCTTTCGGACAAGGTGTTCCGCGTTTTTGATCTCTTAGGCTTCCCTACGCTGTTTGATATTGTCGCTGACCAGGAGGAGGCTGTGCAGCGCTTTGAAATAGCATAAGGGCAACTTTTACCAATTTTTTACGAATGTAATTATATGAAGAACGCAAAACGACATCGTTATCAACTCTCTGTGGCCAGCGCTACGGAAAATTTAGAACTCATCCGTGAGTTCATCGGCCGGCTGGCCCGTGAGGCGGGATTTGATGAGGATAGCGCCATGCAAATTGAGCTGGCCGTGGATGAAGCCAGTACTAATGTGATCAAGCATGCCTACCGCTATAATCCGGCGCACACGGTGGACATTATCGCGCAGTTCGACGCCGAAAAGATGGAGATCGTCATCAGCGACCGCGGCAAGGGTTTTGATGCCAATAACGTACCTGCTCCGGATATCGCCAAAAAAATCGCTGCCGCCAAACCCGGCGGACTGGGCATTCATTTGATGCGTTCTTTAATGGATGAAGTACATTTTTCCATCCATCCCAAAAAACGAAACGAAGTTAAACTGGTTAAGTATCTGAAAAAATAAATTACTTCACAGCACGTTCAAAGGGCCGGTTTATCGGCGTCCTTAAATATCGCCAAATGCGTCATGCCCAACCTGATTGGGCCTGTCCGTCTACCGGCGGGCATCCGGAGAAAAATAAAGGAAGTATTCCCGCATGCGCGGGAATGACAGCGAGGAAAGTTTATGACGCCGGCGCCGGCGCCTCGCGGTATTAAACATATTTTTAGAATACTCAAAATTGTCGTACATAAAAGTAAAAAGACAAAAAAATGTCCAAAACAAAACGACCTGATTCTGAACCGCAGCGGCGGGATTTGGACCTCTCCGCCCTGTTCGAGATCAGCCAAACATTAAACAGATCGCTGGATTTACAAACCGTGTACAATTTAGCGCTGCTGATGCCCATGGGGCGCATGATGATCGGCCGCAGCCTGATCGTGCTGCGCAGCGCCGCTGAGGAATATGAAATCAAACAGGTCAAAGGTCTGCCCCTCCCTTTACTGGGACAGCGTATTAAAATAGACGCCCCCTTCCGTGAACCGTTGCTTTTAACCGACGATCCGGCGGCCGAAAAATGGCGGCAATTTTTTAAAGAGCAGCAAATCCGCCTGCTCATTCCACTGCTTTCCGCTGGTCAACTCAAGGGAATATTAGGCTTTGGCGCGCGCCTCAATCAACAGGAATTTTCACGCAGCGACAGGGAATTTTTGACTTCCTTAGGAAACATCGTTATTCAGGCTATCGAAAACGCCGCCAGTCTGCAAGAAATCAAACAGGTCAACGATCAACTGGATCGAAAAATTCAGCAGCTCAACGCTCTGTTCGATATCGGACAGGAACTGAATCAGATTTATGACCGCACGGAAGTGCTTAACCGTCTGGCTTACGTTTTGATGGGGCAACTCATGGTCAACCAGTTTTTTATTTTATTGAAACAGGACAGCAAATTAGAAGTTGCCTTTCACAAAGGTTCACAGTTCTCGTCGGAGCGCCTAAGCGCTTGTATGGATACCTGCGAATCCTTAACAGAGGCGGAAGAAGCGCGGCAGGTAACGGCGCACGGTCCTCTTGCGGCGCTTTTTGATATTGGCGTGCGCGCTATTATACCGATGCAGCTGCAACAGCGTATCGGCGGCTTTTTACTATTAGGCGCCCGCTTAAACCGCACGGAATACCAGGAAACCGATTTGGAATTTATCAGCACACTGGCCAATATGGCCATGATTTCTCTGGAAAATGTACGGTTAATTCAGGTGATGCTCGAAAAAGAACGTATGGAAGAAGAGCTGCGCCTGGCGCGCACCATCCAGAACCGCTTGCTGCCGGAAGAGATGCCAAACCTTGATAGCTACGACATTCACGGACTTAATTTGCCCAGTAAGCAGGTGGGCGGAGATTATTTCGATATCATTCCGCTAAGCGATCAGGAATACCTGTTTGCCATCGCCGATGTATCGGGGAAGGGCATGCCGGCTGCGTTGCTGATGTCCAACCTGCAGGCCGCGCTGCACTCGCTAATCATGGCTGATTATGAATTACATGAACTGACTGCGCGTTTGAATACATTAATCCACCATAATACTTCCATCGAAAAGTTCATTACCTTCTTTGTCCTTAAGCTGCATCTGCCAACCGGCGACTTTCAATATGTGAATGCCGGCCACAACCCGCCCTATGTTTTTTCCCCCTCCGGCTCCTATCAGGAATTAACGATCGGCGGATTGCTGTTAGGCGTGATTCCGAATGAGAAATTTGAATTAGGAAGCGGCCGTCTTGAGCCGGGAAGTTGCCTGTCGATGTTTACCGACGGTGTAACCGAAGCCATGAACAGCGCTGAACAGGAATTTAAGGAAGCCCGCGTAATCCGTTTTTTTCAGCAAGAAACACAAGCATCCGACAGCAAAACGCTGAACACTAAGCTCATTGAGCAGTTACGCCGTTTTAGCGGCGGCGACCCCACGCAAAACGACGACGTAACGCTGCTGACTATCCGGCGGATTAAATAAAAGCTGGAGATGATTGTTTTTTAATCATGACTATCTGTAACTGGAAATTATGGCGCTGAAATCCATCTGAACCTGTTCTTGCTCTTAATCAGGAATTATTGGGTAAGAATACGAGTAAAAGTATTGAGTTCACTCTAAAAAGGTCTCTCACTGTCATTTTCCCACCACGAAGTGGTTCCTTTCCCGTAGGGATCACTCCGTGGCGGAAAACGGAACGGCCTTTGCCGCGAGGAGCAAGGCGACAAGAAATCCATTGTTTTTATTCATTGCTGTCAAAATAAGTTAAAAGTTGAAAAATATTAGTTGTTTTTTTAAGGAGTTACACACTATTTAAATAGTATTTATAGCTCAGCCCTATTTTTGACCCAACCCCTATCCCCTGGGAACTAAAGGGGATAGGTTAGCGTTTTTGCCGATTTCACTGTTTCTGAAAATCTATTTTGGACAAGTGTGGTTTTTATTGAGGATATAAGATTTCTCATCCCGATGAATCGGGATTCGCCACGAAAGTGGTCCCTGTGGGAAAATAACAAAACCGGTTTTTAGAGCAGACTCAGTATGAGCAAGATTTTTGTGCAACAACCCAGCGCATCCTGTCTTTCCTTTAACGGCTTGCACTAGTTGAATCCAATCCCCCGATTACCTAAATTGCCCAAAATTGAGGAGCACGTGTGAATCGCTATAAATTACAAAACGCAGCAATGCTGCTTATACCGGCCTTCATTCTCTTTGCCGGAATAGATTACATATTTCAGACGCTAATGTCCGTTTCTTCCTGGCCGGCTTTTATCATTACATTTTTTATAATTTTATATTTTCGCGACTTCTGGCAAAAAAGGCTGGAACGGTTGTTCATGCCGCAGCGGCAGCGTTTAATCGCTAACGCCTTAAAAATACTGCAACTGCTCAACTACCGTTTAAACAGCTCGCGCCGCTACAGCGAAGTACTTTCAGCGCTGGAAGAGGCTTTTAACAAATTATTTGTCGATCAGCCTTTTGCCTTCTTTATTGCTGACAACGGCGAATGTAAACTGGCAAACAGCTCGTCCACCGCGCGTAAAAAACTGCGAAACATAAAACTGCAACAGGAATATTTCAGTTTTGCCGATGAAGATCCTTTGGTCGTCGACGTCGGGCAAAGCTCTATTCCGGAAAAAATCCAAAAAAAATTATTGCAAGTAGATTTAACACAGATACTGCCCTTTTACGGTCAGAACCGCCTGGCAGCGGTTTTATTCGTAAACTACCAGCGCTTACACCTGTTGCACATTCCCCCGGTACAGACGCTATTTGAACAAATTCAAAAAAAGACCGGCCTCATTCTTGAAAATAGCGCCCTGTTTGCCGATTTGGAAAAAAAACATAGCGAAACACGCAAAATCATCGAAGTAAGCAGGCAGCTTCTGTCTTCCTTTGATACCCAAAAAATTCTCGATTTTATCATTTCTACTCTAAAAACGCTGATTCCCTTCAATGCCGCCGCCATTTTTATCCTCGATAAATCGGGCAAACGTTTATTGATGACCAGCAGTTACGGCTACGACCTGCGGTTAATTAAAAATCTGCGGTTAAAAGTTGGTCAGGGCGCCTGCGGCTGGGTAGCGCAAACCAAACAAATCATCGTGATGGACGATGTGCACAAGAGCAGCCACTATTACGAAATCCGCAAACAAACACGATCGCAGCTTTCTATCCCTATGGTGTTAAACAACGATGTGCTGGGCGTCATTTGTCTGGAAAGCGATCAGCCGGCGTTTTTCCGCAGAGAACAGTTAGAAGTACTGCAAATTTTTACATCACTGGCGGTTATCGCCATTCACAACGCCCGGCAGTTAAAAATCCATTTGGCAAAAAAAGCCATGGAAGATGAGCTCCTCAATGCCGGCAACGTTCAAAAGCAGCTCCTTGTTCAACGGCTGCCCCATATGGAGCATCTTACCTATACTGCCCTCAATCGTCCCAGCCTTATTATGAGCGGCGATCTGTATGATTTTATCCGTTTCAACAATCAAACCATTGGTATGGCCATCGGCGATGTTTCCGGCAAGGGCGCGGCGGCCGCATTGATGATGGCTTTGATTTTAGCCGGTCTCCGCAGTCATTCCAAAGCATTCCACACCGCTTGTGACGTGGTCTATCGTCTGAACAACCTGTTAACCGAAACCACACTGGAAGGCCGTTACGCTACCTTCTTCTACGGCATCTTCGAAATAGACGCCGGCAGGATTATTTATACCAATGCCGGGCATAATCCGCCAATTTTAATTAAAGCTAACGGCAAAACCGTACGATTAGAAAAAGGCGGTATCGTTTTGGGATATTTACAGGATTGGCAATATATTCAGGAAGAGGTCGGCTTTTACGAGGGCGATTTGTTTGTAGCCTACACCGACGGCGTAACCGAGTGCATGAACAAATCCGGCGAAGAATTCGGCGAAGAGCGATTGTTGACCATCTTACAGAAACATCGCCGCCTTGCGGTTTTCGATATCAAAAAACGTATCCTTGACGAAATCTACCGCTTTTCAGGAAAGCAGACCCCCACGGATGACATTACATTAATCATTGCAAAACGCATGTAATCCCCCGCACGCGATAAGGGGAATTAATTAGCTTATGGCAGAGACGCGCAGGGTCATTTTATATATAGAAGACGATCCCGAAGCCCGCTATTTAATGGCGGATATTATCCGCTATAAGGGCTATACTTATCTTTCGGCCAGCCGCGGACTGGAAGGCATCCAGTTAGCGCGCCAGCATCATCCCGATCTTATTTTAATTGATTTGCGGCTACCCGATATGCAGGGCTATGAGGTTACCACGCATCTTAAAAGCATTCCCGAAATCCACGATACACCCATCATCGCCCTTACCGGAGAGACGCGTAAAGATGTAAAGGAGATGGTCTTAGCTGCCGGTTGCGACGGCTATATCGCCAAGCCGATCAATGTAAGCGAATTTTTGTATCTTTTGGAAGAATATCTGGCCGGTAAAAAAGAATTCATGGAGCCGGAGGAAGAGAAACTCTATCTTCAGCGTTACAACGTGCAGTTGGTTTCGCGCTTAAAAAAGAAGATTTCCGAATTAGAAGAATTAAACAGCAATCTGCGACGCTTAAATCAGGAAATCTACACTTCGCGCGAAGAACTGGCGCATTATAACGACCGTTTATTTTACTTAAACAATTTAGCCAATTATCTGCGTTCTCTGCTTAGTCCCACATCGCTGGTGGAAATTCTACCGGGCAAAATTGCCGAAGGCTTTCTCATTCAACGCTGCATCGTATTCGAACTAGATCGTAAACAAAACCTGTTACGACCCGTTTCAGCCCATGGGATTTCGCTGGGCGAGGCGCGTAAATTGAAGCTTAAGTATACCGAGTCCTTCTCCCGTCAATTGCAACAGGAAGAAGGCGTTTTGTGGATTAAAGATATCACCGAAATCATCGATAAGTCGCTGCTGAAGTTTGCCCAAAAGCTAAACAGCCAAACATTTATTTTAGGGCACCTCTCGCATTTGGGCATCCAGAAGGATGTAACCGGTATGATTCAGCACATATCAAAAGACGAAGGATTGCAACTGGATTTATCCACTTCCAAACGGCTGCTCATCTTTTTAGATAAAGGCAGTGAAGAACCGGTGTTTGCCACTTACGAAGTACGCATATTAAAATCGTTCCTGCAATCGGTGGCCATTATCTACGAAAATATGATTTTGTACCAACGTTTGGTTAATCTTTATAAGATTAAATCACAGGAAGCCATCCGCGACGGTATGACCAAAGTGTACAATTACCGCTACTTTATTCAGGAATTACAACGCGAGGCCAACCGTACAACGCGTTTTCATACGCCGTTTTCGCTGCTGATGATTGATCTGGATCATTTTAAACAATATAACGACACGCACGGCCATTTGGAGGGCGATCGTATATTGCGCGAATTAAGCCGTCTGCTGGATGACAACACGCGCAGCACCGACACTGTGGCCCGCTACGGCGGCGAAGAATTTACGGTGATTTTGCCGGGATTAACTAAAAAAGAAGCGCGGTTTATCGCCGAAAAATTACGCAAGATTATTGAGCAGCATAAATTTTCCGGAAGGGGACGTAAATCCGCAGGAAACATCACCATCAGCATCGGCATTGCTTCCTGCCCGGAAGACAGCGTCCAACCGCAGATTTTGTTAGAACTAGCCGATCAGGCGTTGTACCACGCCAAACGCAACGGCCGCAATCAGGTGTGCCTGGCATGAGAGAAATCGTTAAAACGATTCCCACATCTGCCGGTAAGTTTTCCTATCCCACAAATTCATTCGTGGGATAGGATATTTACAAATCTTATGATCTCAACGCCGCTTTATTTTGCATACAAATACACTATTTTTAATCTACCGTAACCCGCCTTTGAGCTGGGATTGGTTTTTCCGTTTAACAAGTACCACACGATCCGTTTTATTTGGCCTGCACGAAGCAGGAATTTTTACAACGGCTAATTCTCCTTTAAAACCGCTGATCCGGCTGCGGCATTTGGGCAAAAGACGTTTCGCTTTTTTGTTAAAGCGAACGATCACACAGGGTCCCTTTGCCAGATTTTCGCGATTATTAAAACGCACTAGCATTCTGCCGGGCAAAATCTTTACTACGCGGCCGATGTTTACTACTTTAAAATCGGATAAGTCAATTTTTTTATCCTGATCAGGCAATACCTTCTGTCCTTGCGGCCGGCGTACTTGTTCCTGGCGTATTTCCCTTCCCTGCTGATTATTTATATCGATCAAATCCTTTGGCTTTTCTGTAACCACCGAAAGCCCGGCCAGCTTGGCAACGGCGTTTTTCACCGATTTGGTTAACACATCTTCCACAGCACATGTACAATCTTCGCTGGCTGTTTTGGTAATTTTGCCGCTCTCCACATCGATCAAGCGCAAAGTTAACGTGTACATCTGGCCGATCTTACCAACCTCTCCGGCCACCATCTGTTTGACGCCCAATAAACGGCCGGCCTGTACGACGCATTCGTCATTGGTACAGCCCGAAAGCTGTAAACCCTGTTCATCTAAAATTTCTTTCATCTTTTCACGCTCGACCACGGTAAAACGGTTGGTCTGCACTAACTCGGTACGCACGCGCGAAGAAATTATCTCCACATCCTGGGCGGACAGGCCGATGCCTTTTAAATCCAAAACCGCCACTGCTGTTTTATCCTGCGCCGAAGCCAGGCCGCTAAATAGAAAAACGAACAGAAAGATGACCATTATTTGATGAAATTTCATCATGTTACTCCTTATTCTATTCCGTGCCGTAAATACGATCGCCGGCATCACCCAAACCGGGCAATATGTACTTATGCTCATTCAACTGACGGTCTAGCGCCGCCGTGTAGATAGGCACATTGGGGTGGTGCTGTTCCAGATTGCCCACGCCTTCGGGAGCGGCCACCAGACAAACAAAGGTAATCGACTTGGCGCCGGCGTCTTTGACAAAATCAATGGCGGCCACAGCGCTGCCGCCGGTAGCCAGCATGGGATCGATAACAATAACCTCACTCTCGGCGATATCCGCAGGAAATTTACGGTAGTACTCCACCGGTAAAAGGGTTTCTTTATCGCGGTACAGGCCAAGGTGTCCCACGCGGGCATGGGGAATCAGGCTTAAAATGCCGTCGCTCATTCCCAGACCGGCGCGCAAAATAGGCACAAGCGTTACCGTTTTAGCCAGCACATAGCCCACGGTTTTTTCCAGCGGCGTTTCCACTTCCCTTTCTTTAAGCGGAAAGTTGCGCGTAACTTCGTATACCATCAGGCCTGAAATTTCGTTGAGCATGGTGCGAAAATTCAGATTATTAGTCCGCTTATCGCGCAAGTAAAACAGTTTTTGCTGTATCAGCGGATGGTTCAGGATGCGCAGATTCTTAAATTCCATGCGATTTCCTTTCGTCATTGAAGTGACTCACTATTTGTGAATAGACTAAATTTACAAGTTCATTCCTTTCCCGCAGCGTGTAAGGCGTGGGGTCTACCGGCGGTAAAAATTCCACTTTTATGAAGCCGCCGCCCAGACGTAACGTTTTCTTTTTTAATATTTCAAACGAACCGCTAATGACTATAGGCACGATGGGGATTTGACCCTGAATGGACATGATAAAGCCGCCTTTTTTAAATTTATGAATCTTTCCGTCGCGGCTGCGCGTGCCTTCGGGATAGATGATCACTGAGACGCCGCGGCGCATCTTTTCCAACGCTTTGCTGAGCGTTTCTCGGGCTTTGGCGCTGTTGCCGCGATCGATGGCGATCATGCCTACCGCCTGCATACCTTGCGCAAATACCGGAATGCGAAACAGCTCCTTTTTAGCGATAAAGCGCACCGTGCCGGGAATGGCCACCACGCAGGCCAGAATATCAAATGCGCTTTGATGGTTGGGCATGTAAATATAATATTTGCCGGGATCGATGTGTTCCCGTCCTTGCACCTGCACGCGGATGCCGCTGCCCCATAAAATCAGTTTAGCCCAGTTGCGAATAATGCCGTTGGTGAGCCTGGAATACGGTTGAAATATACCGGCCACAAAGGCCGCTACAGAAAAGAAAAAAGTGACGATTACAGCAAGAGAAACAGCCCAGGCGGTTCGTAACATGATCTAATCCACTCTATCGATTTGTTGTATTTTTTCGAATAAGATGTCCGGTCTTCCTTTTTTACTTTATGCGTTAAACGAAGCATCAAACCTTACGAAACAATGTTGATATTCCCTCACCCCTTCAATTCCCCACTCCGTTACTTGGGAGAGGGCTAACTAGTGAAAATTAAATAAATTAAAATGAAAATTAGCTGAGCTATAGACATAATCAATTAGTCTTTAAAATGGCGTTTGATTACATCAATCCCGTTCATGTATGGCCTTAGCACCGGCGGAACGATCACGGTATTTTCGTCGGTCTGGTAATTTTCCAGCAAAGAAACCATCAGCCGCGAAGTAGCCAGTCCGGATCCGTTAAGCGTGTGCACAAATTCCGGTTTAGCGCCCTTTTCGCGGCGGAAACGGATGTTGGCGCGTCGCGCCTGAAAATCTTCAAAATTACTAACGCTGGAAGCCTCCAGCCATTTTTGCTCGGCCGGCGACCAGGTTTCGATATCGTAACATTTAGCGGCGGCAAAGCTTAAATCGCCGCTGCACAAGAGCATTACGCGATAAGGAATCTCCAAAAGCTCCAAAATTTCCGTGGCTTCTTTCAACAGTTGCTCATGAAAATCATACGATTCTTCCGGAGGTACAAAATTAACCATTTCCACTTTGTTAAATTGATGCACGCGCAAAAAACCGCGCGTTTCCTTGCCATAGGAACCGGCCTCGCGACGAAAACAGGCTGAATAGGCCACATACTTTACCGGCAACTGCGCGCCGTCCAACATTTCATCGCGGTGCAGATTGGTTACGGGCACTTCGGCCGTGGGAATTAAAAAGAGATCGTCCTTTACCGCCAAATACATGTCCTCTTCCAACTTGGGCAACTGGCCGGTGCCGAACATACTGGCGCGGTTGGCCAGAAAGGGCGGAATAATTTCGGTGTAGCCGTGTTTATCGATATGTAAATCCAGCATAAAGTTAATCAGCGCACGTTCCAGACGGGCGCCAAGACCTTTATACACCGGAAAACCGCTGCCGGTTACCTTGCCGCCGCGCTTGAAATCCAAAATATCCAAATACTCGCCAATCTGCAGATGGTCTTTGATTTCAAAATCGAACTGCGGCGCTTCGCCCCAGCGCTTTACTTCCACATTTTCCGAGGCGTCTTTACCGATGGGCGTGCTTTCGTGGGGCATGTTGGGAATTTTACTGAGCTGTGTAAAAATCTGCTCTTCCAGTTCGTGCAGCTCATCGTCTAATTTTTTTATGGCGGCGGAAATTTCCTTGGTGCTCTGAATAATGGCCGAGGCGTCCCGCCTTTCTTTTTTATATTGAGCCACTAATTTAGAGTTGTCGTTGCGCTGCTTTTTCAAATCTTCCACTTCATGAATGACACCGCGCCGCCGGGCGTCTAATTGTAACAGCAAATCCACATCGCCCATTTCCCCTTTGGCGGCAATGCCCGCTTTGATCTTGTCCGGTTCTTCCCGTATGAGTTTTATATCCAGCATGTGCAACTTCCCTTCGTGTCAAATTCCGATTGGTCTGTTTTGGAGCGCAAGGCCTTGATGCAGCTTGCGCTGTATTAGCGAAAACTGGCAGAAATTTAGACAAATCCGCCAATCTGAGCAAATTGTAATTTAGGGATAAATTTTTCCCTTGTTTTAAGACGCGGCTTTGATTATCTTAATCAAAGTTTTTTAAGCAAATCCAGCAAATAAGGAGATTATAGCGCACTTCACACTTGTTACTATCTTTTTTCAAATCAATCAACGGAGGTGTAACATGGTGAAGAACCCGCTTAAATCTCACATTCCCGATACGGTTTTCGAATTCCTCGTAAAGAACAATCTGCTCAAAGAAAAAGGCGTCCGCGATTACAAAATCCGTGAGCGTTTTAAAGATTTGAGGCAATCCCATTCCACGCAGCGGGCTATTGAATTATTGCAGGAAGAGTATCCTTACCTGCAATACGAGACCATCCGTAAAATCATCTATCAAAAAATCCGGTTACACTCTCCGGAATATTTTTATCTGTTTTAAAGTAACTCATTCACAATACATAGCGGCAGTGCAGGCGCTCGTTCCCGCGCTTTACATAATTAATCAGGTTTGTTATTCACAGATTGCTTACCGCCAAGCAGAGCCCGGAAGAGAATTTCCAAATCCAGAAAAAAGCTCTGATTTTTTAAGTAGTGCAGTTCGTAATTCTCTCTGTTCTGCAACGAGGCAATGCGCACCCGATTTACCTGTACCAGGCCGGTGAGACCGGGCTTGTAATCAAAATCCGAAGCCTGCTGCGCCTTAAAGGCCAGCGGCGCGCCCACTAACGAAAGCCTGCCTGTGAATACATTACACATTTTTACAATAAGCGATGTAACGCCCCGTCCTTCAATCCACGGCACAAGCGCAGAAGAGTTTTGATTGATAAACAATTGGCGGCGGCGTACTTTTTTGATCATTAAAGGAGATAGAAGCACTGTTAGCGGCGATAGAAGCAGCAAGACCAGCCCGGAGACAAGCAAATCAAAACTACGTTTAACAAAGCGGTTAAACAGACGGCCGTAATTATATTCGATATCGATTAAGGGGACGGCATCCAGGCGTTCCACATTGGATTTCCCAACCATAAATTCCAGATGTCCGGGCACCATTTTAAATTCCACGCCGGGACGCGGATTATGGGACATGGCGGTGAGAATCGCCTTATAGGAAATTTGATGCGTGGTAAAAATGACCAAATCGATGGCGTTCAGCCGCAGATATTCCGGCAGGCGTTCCAGAAAAGTAACCACCGGAAAAGAGGCCAGCGTTTTGCCCACATCTTCTTTCTTTAAAGCTACAATGCCGGCCACCTCCAGTCCGGAAGCGCTTTGTGCGTTAAGACGGCGCAGCAGGGTTTCCGTATCGGCGTCAAAGCCCACAATTAAGGTAGGCCGCAGCATAAACACCTGCCGCCCGCCGACCTTCTTTTTGGACAGCAAAAACCAACGCCACAGGGCCATCAATACGGGGCTGCCGACGGCAGAAACCAGCACCACAAAGCGCGAAAAGGCAAACTGCCGGAAAAAATAGGTCGAGGACGACACCAGCAAAAAGGTCAGTAAATTGGCCTTAATAATGTTAGATATGGACAACTGGCGGCGGTTCTGTCTGTAAAAGAACAGGGCCGTCAGTAAAAACACCACCGTGGTTATGATATTGATAATGATATAGTGGCTGAGAAAATTTGAGATAAAAAAACCCGTCTTCATGGAATAGCGCGCCCAGAAGGCCAAGAACATAAACAGGTTCAAAAGCGCCGTATCGACTATAATCGGATAGTAGATGGCAATGTTGTTTCGTAAAAAGATGGCCGTACCGCGCAAAACCGTTCCCAGCAGAATCAGCCATTTTAAGGGATAAACATATTTTTGCTGGTAGTGCTTTTTGTAGAACAGATAGAGCGAGCGGTTAAAAGTGACCACATAGTCCAGATTATTCTTTTTGGTGCTCTCGCCTTTGTAATGGATGATTTGCGAATCGGGCACGTAATAGATTTTACCGCCGGCCTGATTGATGCGATGACAGTAATCGATATCCTCGCAGTACATAAAAAAATCTTCATCTAATCTGCCCACTTTTTGCACTACTGTGCGTTTAATCATCATAAACGAACCGGAGATAGCCTCTACCTGATTTACTTCATCTTCGTCCAGATAGGTCAGGTTGTATTTACCGAACATTTTGCTCTTGGGGAATAAACGATTCAGGCCAATCATTTTCCAGAAGGCTGTCAACGGCGTAGGTACGCTGTGGCGGCAATCGATGGAAAAGGAGCCGTCGGGATTAAGGATTTTGCAGGTAGCGGCAGAGGCCTCGGGATTCTGCGCAAAAAAATCGAGCAGTTTACTAAAGGTATCTTCCTGCACAACGGTATCAGGATTGAGAAGCACGATGTACTCGCCCCTGGCTACTTCGATGCCCTGGTTGTTGGCCGCCGAAAAACCCACGTTGCGGTTGTTTTCTATGAGTTTTACTTCGGGGAAGCGCTGTTTCAGCATTTGCAGCGAACCGTCAATGGAAGCGTTATCCACTACGATGATTTCCGAAGAAATATGCGCCAACGCGCGTTGCAGCGAAAGCAGCGCCTGCTCTAAAAAATCCTTCACATTATAATTTACGATGATAACCGAAAGAACCATTTCCTTTTCCGTTTTCATGGACGCTCTCTTTGCAGCAGAAAGATGAATACCGAACGCAATATAATTCTAAAATCAAAAGATAACGAAATATTTTCCAGATAGAACAAATCCTGTTTAAGCTGCTCGCGCTGGTTTTTAAGGGCTTCTTCGTAACGGAACCTAACCTGCGCCCAGCCGGTTAAGCCGGGACGCACCTGAAAACGACGGCGATAAAATTTAACTTTCTCCTCTAACAGGCGGGCAAATTCCAAATCCATGGGACGCGGCCCCACAAAACTCATCTTACCCATCAGAATATTTACCAGCGCCGGAAATTTATAGAAACGCGTTTTGCGCAATATGCGGCCAATCCAGGGTTCCCCGGATTTTTTTCGTTCGGTACGGAATTCAAAGCGGCCAAAAGGCCGGCCGTGCTTACCCATGGTTTCTACAATGGTAAAAGGCGGATGTATGCCGCTGAACAGCTGCATGGCTATGATAAACAACGCCAGAGGCAGCAGCAATACCATTAACAGCAACGCCAAGAAAATATCGAATAAACGCTTAAGCATCCATTGCCAAAGATGCATGGATTCGGGAAAAAGACGAATCAGCGGGTGACCGATTACCTCTGCCGTTTTATGACCGGAAACTACATCGTATATTTGCGGCAAAATTTTAAAGGCCACATTCATGTGCATGGCGCGGGCCACGATATTCAATACTTCGTCGCGGGAACGCTCGTTGATAGCGATGATTACTTCTTCGACGCCCTGTTCACGAATAATACGCGGAATGTCATCGTACCCTCCTAAATATGGCAGCCCGTAAAAGGGCTTTTGCCTTGGTTCGCGGGTTACATATCCCAGCGGCTGGTACAGAAGATGCGGATTGCGGGCGATGTCTTTGAGCAGTTTTCGGCCTTTTTCGCTGGTTCCGACGATCAACGTTTTGTGCGGGCTGTATTCCAAAACGGCAAACTGCTTTTCCAGCGTAATGATGAGGATGCGGCCGCCGTTCACGAAGGCGATCATAAATAATCCGTAAATCAGTAAGGTTAAACGGCCTTCGGTAAACATTTTCGCGGGATCGAGCGTCAACAAAAAGAGCAGGGCAATGCCAAACAGTATAACTTTGCTGTACTGACGCACATGATCGAAACGGGAGACATCCCAGCGCTGCAAGTACAGGTTATTTAAAGCAAACAACAGCAGCCAGCTCAACGTCAGCAAAACGGTCAGCGGCGTCATCAGAAATTGGTCCACCGTTATCATATTTTGCACATGGAACCAGCCGCTCTCAAAACGCACCCACCAGGCAGCTAACAGGGCCAGATTAACCATTAAAGCATCGGTGAAGATCAACAATAGCTTATGCATTATGCGCGACCAGGAAAGCGGCGCCAGTTCGCGCTTTACTTTGATCAAAGAGTCATCGCCATAAAACGTGGTTACTTTACGCGCCTCCAGATAGCCGATGCGCTTTAATCCGAAAGCGGATAAGATAAGAGCGAAGAGCAGCGACAGCCCGCCTAAAAAGCTGGAATGAACGATTATTAGATAGGCGGTTATCGCATACAGCAAGGACGCCAGATAGATGATATGTACCGCCTGACGGTGCGACAGCCCTAAATAAATCAGCCGGTGGTGCAAATGGTCTTTATCCGGTTTAAAAGGATGACGGCCTTTGTTTAAGCGGCGGAACACGGCCACGCTGGTATCGCCAATGGGAATAGCTAAAATGATCAGCGGCGCCAGCGAAGAGATGTGGCCGGGAGTGTTCTCGAAGGTTTTTAATGAAAGCGCGGCCAGCATCAGCCCTAAAAAGAGCGAACCGGTATCGCCCATAAAAATAGTAGCGGGATGGTAATTAAATTTCAAAAATCCGGCCAGGCCGGCCAAGAGAGCCAGCAATAAAACAAGCAGCGTCCAGTTGTGTCCGTTCCAGGCTACAACCGTAAGAGTCAGCATGGCAATCATACCCACACCGGCGGCCAGGCCGTCCAGGCCGTCTAACAGATTTACGGCATTACTTACGCCGATTAGCCACAAATAGGTGATCGGCACAGCCCACACTCCGAGTTGCAACTCATCACCCAAAGGCAGCTCAACCGCCTTAATAACGCATCCGCTGAGAATGAGAATGGTTACGGCAATGAATTGTCCGCCGAATTTACGGGTGGCGTTCAAGCCTTTTAAATCATCATACACGCCCAACAGCAAGACGATGAAAGAAGCTAAAAGCAGAGCGCCATACGCGTGAAGCAACGCAGTAAACGACTCGGGCAGAATTACGGCGGAAAGCAAGATGCCGCCGATAAAACCGCTGTAAATTCCCAGTCCGCCCATATGCGGCATAAAGGTGGTGTGCACGCGGCGCGCCGCCGGCATTTCGCCGATGCCGTAGCGCGTGGCTACTTTGCGCACGATGGCCGTGACCGTTAAAGCGGTAAATAACGAAAACAGAAAGATGATTAGGATTTTATATTCAATGTTCATTTTTTAAGTTTCAGAATTTTTGTACGGATTCGTAAAATTCAAACTCGATAAATCCTTACGAACCTTAGGGAGGTTCGCAAGGGAAATCCGCACCTTTGCGAATCCTCACAGGATTCGTAAAGTTCAAACATCGTAAATCCTTACGAAGCTGGTAAAGGGTCGCAAGGGTCGCCAGGCCATTTAGGTTTAATAATGCAAAACCGCGCCCACATAAAATTCGCGCAAGGCGCTTTTTTGCCCTTCGGTATTGCGCTGGTAGATGGAGTACCTGGCGCTCAGATAAAAATCATTAAACACTTCGTACTGCGCCTGCAAGCGGTAAAGCTTTTCAGTGGTCAGGACGCCTTCTAAAAACTTACGTGTTTCCCGCGGCTCGGTCTGGCCGGAAAACAGCGTGCCGTGCCCCACTAAAATATCCCCGCCAATGTTCTCATCGGGATAATTGGCGCCGTGCTTCCATTGGCGGAAAATAAAACCGGTACGCAAACGCTGATGCCAGTATTTTTGCAGATGAAAATAATGCACTTCCGAATTCGGGCCGGCCCAGTAGCCCAGCGACTGTTTATCGGATGTGTAACTGTTAATTTTGTATTTATGCGTATACACCCAGGGCATGATAGCCGTATATTCGTAACGCAACGTAACATTGGGCAGATTAAAAGGATCCGCCAAAAACAATCCGCCCTGAAAGGCGTGTTTGTTACCAAACCAGTCGGTGCCGATTTTGCGCGTTTTGAATTCATCCAGAAAAACCGTGCCATACAGTTTTAATCCGGGGAACGGCAGATATTCGGCGTCTACGGAAATGGTGGCGTTGTCGCGGTCGCGCAGTTTGTGCTGCACGGCGCGGTAAAAATTAAAAGGAATCAAATAGGCCCAGTCCGCGTACCGGTTGCCGTAAATGAAGTTTTCGCTAAATCCCAGCGTTAAGCGACGCCATAAAGAAACTTCCAGACGGTGCGCCGCCAGCCATTTATCGGGATAAAGCTGCTGGCCGTCGGGCAGGGTATCCTGCGGAAAGGATTGTAATTTACCGTGTAAAGCGATGAATTTAATCCAGCCCCAGTCTTTACTGAGCGCCAGGTAGGGATACTGCTCCGGATTACGGGAAAGAATCAGCTTGCCCGATTCGCCGTAGCCCCACTCCACTTCGTGCTGGGCGAATTGAATATCCATATAGGGGGTATGCCAGAAGAGTTCTCCTCCGGAGCGATCGGAATAGCGCGGACCGGGGTCAAGGTGGTGACTATAGCTGTTTTTTAAAATGGGATGCTGCAGGGCGTAAGCTTCGTCTCCGCGGATGCCATGCAGCTGCACTTCGATGCTGTAGCCGAAATTATTGGCCAGAACGCCGCGGAAACGGTATTTTTGCCAACTGGCGCTGCGCCAGACGTTATCCGACCGCTGCTCGTAAGTTAAGCCTTGTTCATAATCCAGATAAAGGTTAGCGGAATCGGTTTCCCACATGAACACATGGTTTTCTTCTTCCGGCTGATTCTGGCGGAAGAAGCGTTTAAAATCCTTTTTGAAATTGGGCCAGCCGGACAATAGCGAATACCAATTTTCCCGTTCAGTCATCAACTTTGAGCGTTTCCGGTGATTCAAATCCCAGCGGTAATCCAGCATGTAATCATCTAAACGCCGTTGATCGATGGCCGTGAGTTCGGTTCGATGCGGTGCAATTTGCTTTAAGTAAGCGGCCACCTGTCCCCGGCTGAAGGGTTTGACGCCGTCGGAAAGATCGTGTACAAAACCGAGGACTTCCATACGATCCAAAAAGGCATAAACGGGATCGGTAACCGGGACGGAGTTGGGGGATGCGCTTTGCGCAGAGGCATCCATATAAAAAACCGCCAATAAAAGGAATACGATTTTAAAAATTTTAGGCATTTTTTTCTTTCACAATCTTGGTAATTAATTCTAAATAGTTTACTGCCTGAACGTTGCGGTTTAAATTCTGCATAACGAAGGCTCTACCGTTTTTGCCCAGTTCCACCTTTTTATCGGTATGTTCATACAAAAACAAAATTTTTTCTTGCAGCGCTGCCGGATTCTCCGGTTCAACGTAAATTCCGGCCTGGGCTTGTTCTACAATTTTACGGGCCTCCCCATCGATGCTTAATAAAATAGGGCGTTCCATGGCCATAATTTCTGATATTTTTGAAGGTAAAACAATTTGGAATAAGCTAATCTTTCTAAGCGGCACCAGCAAAATATCAGATAAAGTGTAGTAACTGGTAAGCGCATCACGATTTACTTTATCCATGAAAGTAACATTAGTCAGATTTAGCTTTGCAGCCTTTTGAATCAAATTTTCTTTTTCGGCGCCTTCGCCGATAAACAGAAAGTGGATGTTGTCGTTTTGCCGCTTCAGCATTGCGGCGGCATCCAGCACAATATCCAACGCGTGCGCCAGACCATGGGTGCCGATATAAGAAACCACAAATTTGCCTGCCAGTCCCATGTCATTTTTTATTTCGTTTTGCGTGAGGCGGGGGCTGAACAGGTCCAGGTCGACGCCGTTTTTAACAGTAGTGATTTTCTGGGACGGAATCCCTTTCTCCCGAAGCACTTTGATATAGGAATCGGCAACAACCACGATATGCTTTGCCTGTTCATAAAGAAAAAGTTCGATACGCTCCAGCAGCCGGATAATCATTTTATTTTTCAGCATATTGAGTTCGACGATGGAGGTGGGCCAGAAATCACGTACTTCGAGTACAAAAGGCACGCCTTTGATACGACTGATAATATAACCGGCAATCGCCACAAAAAATTGCGGACTGGTAGCAATCAGGATATCCGGCTTGGATAATCTTAGCCCTCTAAAAATCGATGAAAACATAAAGGAGATATAGCTTAGTGTACGGCGAAAAAAACCTTTATTGGGCGCAGCATAGATATAGGTTCGGTAAACCCGGATGCCGTCCACAAGCTCCGTCATAAAATATTTTCCTCGGTATTCGGGGGGAATGATGCCCGTAGGATGATGCGGAAAAGCAGTAATCACGGAAACATCAGCGCCGTTGGCAGCCCATCGTTTCGACAGATCGTAAACTCTGGCGGCAGGCGCGCCCATCTCCGGCGGGAAGTACTGGGAGAGATAGTAGATTTTAGTTTTATTGTCTTCCATTAAACGGCGCCATAATTAAACATAAAAACTTAGATAATTTAGGAGATATCGCCATATATATCAAATTGGAGATGGAGGGAATCAGACGAATGAAAAACATATTCAAATAATGTAAACGTTTACTATAGAATCCGTACTAACATTAAATGAAGTGTCAGTAACAACACTATTTAATTTTTTAAATAAATATAGAAAATTAAAGCCACCAAATATTTTTATTTTTTTCAAGATTACTAATTTGTTCTTGTTAAGGAAATCATCTCTGATAAAATCTTCAAATACTTTCCAGTCAAAACCTAAATGCGGCCCCCAACCTTCGGCTTCAGGCTGCCGGAAAATGTCAATCGGCTTATTTAGCAAAAGATGTTTTACGTAAGTCGCTTCATTTTGATTGGGAAAAAAATCCGCATAAGGATTCTTACGCACCATTTTTCTGCCAAAAAATTTTAAAAGACCGGGTATTCCCTTTTCATTGGGAATTGAAATGAGAATATAGCCATTAGCTTGAGTTGCATGGTATATGGTAATAAAGGCATTGCGGAAATCACCGGTATGTTCCAGTGTTTCAAAACAGGTCGCAATGTCGTATTGCTCATGCCAATAGCTTTTGACCTTGTTTAGATCAATATATTCGAATGATGTGTTCTTCAACCGGCGCTGCTTGGCTAATTTTAGCAGCTCTTTCGCATGGTCATAGCCAACATAACGATACTCTTTCCCAGATAAAACATGTTTCTGTAATTCTTCCAGGATAAAACCGTTGGAACATCCGAAATCAGCTAAAGTTCCTTGTTGTTTTAGAGGAATATGGTGAAATAATCTTAAGATGCTTTTAAGTCTGCTGCGATGTATCAGCGAAACAGGATTAATTCCCTTGTATGTTTGCTCGTGTGTGAACATATTCATATCCATAGTTTAATAAGAAAAGCTACAATTTCATTTAGCCTGATTAATAATATGCAATCTAATTTATTTTAGATATTTTATGAAATATATCAGATACTCTCTTCATATTTCTGTTATAATTCATATAAGTATTAATAAATTTTGTATTATCAAAGGCCAAATTACCAGAATTAACATTTTTGTAAATATCGACTATCGCTTTAACCGTACTGTTTAAATCACCCAGTTGTATTATCGTACCTTGCATTCCTTTACTAACCCATTCTCTATTAGATGGATTATCGGAAAGAATAGGATACAAGCCGCAGGCAACAGCTTCAAAAAGGGACAGAGGAGCACCATCAGAACGAGTGAAGGACAAAAATATTTTAGCAGAATTCAACCGTTTAATCATTTCAGACTGTGGCACTCTATCCTCAACTGTTACCGGGCTTGCCAAATTAAGATCATGTATGAGCTTTAGTATTTCTGGTTTTAACGGGCCAGAACCTACGATAAGAAGATTCGTAGCCGGGAACTGTTTATGTATTTCAGCAAAAACATGCAATAAAAAATGATAATTAGAATTTTCAACAAAATTACGATTGGTTATAAAATCATATACACGTTTATTGTAAGGAATCGTTTTTTTAAATATCTCTGTATTCACACCATATTGTAGGGTTGTAATTTTTTTCAATGGAACACGAAATTGTCCAACTAAAAATTTTGTCATATAATCAGAGACCGAAAAAATATGCTTTGCTTTTTTGAGTACTAACCGATAAAGAAATCTTCTGAAAGAATTAGCGTTAGCGTTGAAAAACACATCGGAACCATGGAGATTAATAATATGGTTCTTACGAAATGTTAAAAATCCAAGCAAGCCAAAACTACTAAGAAAGCTGCTGTTTAAAATTGTTGGTTTATATTTATAGATATAATAGATAATTTGAGGTAATTTAAGTAAATATTTATAATTGCTTTTTGTGGGATCAATTTCACCTAAATTAAAATTTATGTTTACCGCACCGGGGATTTTATGAGAATGAAAAGAAATTACATATACTTTCCAACCATTTTTGATAAAATAATCTACCCATCTTTGAGTATGAAGAGATTGGGAATGAGCTAAAAATATAATAGTTTTTTCTTTATTCATATAATTAATAGTAAGGTTATTTCACAAATTCATTTTGTTACTTCAACATTTTGATGTCGGCAATTCTTGTAAAACACTAATGACGTCTTTTGCCATTCTATCGCAAGTAAACTTTTCTAGCACACGTTGATGAGCTTTTATACCCATTTCTTTTAACAAATTAATATTTAGTATATTTTTAAGGGTTGTTCTAATTTCTTCAATATTTATTGGATCTACTAAAAAGCCTGAGATACCTTCTTCTACAGCTTCGGGTATTCCCGCGTTTTTAGCTGCCAGCACGGGGACGGCACAAGCATTTGCTTCAATATTAACTAATCCAAAAGATTCATAGGGTATCCTTGATAACATTACCGCAAGATCGCTTGCAGCTATTAATTTAGCCATTTCTTGTCTGATAAGATCACCTGTAAAAATCACATTTTTCTTTATTCCTAAACTTTCGGTAAGTTGCAGCAACACATGATAATAATTTCCACTCCCGGCAATTACTATTTTTATATTCTCTGATACTATGGGAGCAATCGCCTTTAATAAATAATCTTGGCCTTTCTCAGGGATTAAACGGGAACCAGAAAATATAACAAAATCGCCAGGATTAAGGTTATATCTTTGCCTTATTAAGCTCCTCTCTTCATTGCTAATAGGATAAAAAATTTCTAAATCTATTCCATGATATATGGTTTTTATATTAGATTCAATTTCTGGTATGTAATGCATGAAAGTCCGTTTTAAGTGAGCACTTACCGTAATATTAATTTTTGATTGTTTTAAATAATTGACATACTTCTTATGTATACCTGATATTTTTAAAAGAATATTTGGATTAAGATACATATGAAAGATTTGCCCACCATGAAAAACATTTAAACATCTATTGTAGTATCGGGAAGGAATAAATAAAATACTAAAACGAACGGCTCTTGCATCTGCTAAGATGATATAATCAAACTTACTCTCAAAATTTATTCCAAATAATTTAATTATTTTAAAATATAATTGCAGAAAAAATAATTTCCCAAATCCTCTAATGCGATAAATATTAATCCCGTATTTTTTATAAAGTTCTTTATCATACTTTTCTACTTGACTTGACGCGCCATGCACAGCAGTTAATATATAAACTTCCGCTTGGTTTTTTGACAAACCTACGGCTAATTCTCTAGCATAGGTAGCTGCCCCTGCACTCAGAGGAGCAAATTCGTATGAGATGATCAAAACTTTCAAAAATATATTCTCTATTTTTTACTTATTATTAACGAATACATTTTTTTATATTCTTTCAAATCAAAAAGAATATAAAACAAAATAGATACAATTATAATATTCAGATATCTATTCACCGGTAAAATCACTGCAATCAAACTAATAAATATTGACGATAATAATAAATATAAATTCTTTTTCCCAAGCTTAAATGAATGAATCTTATTAGTGATTATCAGAATAATACTAAATGATATAAAATCCGTAAAAACTATGGCATAAATAGTACCATCAAAACTATAAAATCTCATTAATATAAATGTGCTAAATACTAATACAAAACTTCTTATTGCTTCAATTGATATAAACTTTTTTAAAAAATTTCTCCCTAATAGATTAATTGAATAAAAATAATAAAAGGTATAGAGAACTTTCGATATCATCAACAGTTCCAAATTAGGAGATAGAAAAATAAAATCACTGGAAAATAGTAAGTGTAAAATGAGTTTAGAAAACAGAATAATGGCAATAACTATTGGTAAAATTAGATAGATAAGAAATTCAAAATTAGTGTTGATTTCATCTTCGATAGATCGTTCATTTTGAGCAGAACTTATTATGGGAAAATAATAAATCACAAATCCCTCGGCAATTACATTGATATAATTACTCAAAGAAACTATCGCTTGGTAAAATCCACTGAGTTTAATATCAAAAGTATGTAGAATAATCAACCGAACCATAAAAAGACTACCTAAAACGATTCCTGCCCTACCAACATCGATTAAAGCAACCTTTAACACAAAAATGATATATTGTTTTTTTATAGTAAAAACATTTTTAGGATTTAAGAGAACTTTTATATATTTAAAAAATCCTGTATAATAAGCGAAATAAATAAGGCTTGCTACATATAATATAAGCAAATTATATACAGCACCAGTAATACCATAAAAATATGTGAGTGGGAAAATTGTAATTATTGCAATTATAAGTGCAAAAATTCTACCTCGGTATAATAGTTTAAACTGTTTTTCAGCTTGAACAGTAAGCTCCATGAAAAGCGATACAGAAAAAAGCAGATTTATTAATACGCTAAGGGCAATGAGAATTTCATAATTAATATCCTGATAAACTAATATTGTTAAATATCTTAGAAAAAAAAAGACAACAAAAGAATTAATAATATTCGTTATTAAAATAATTAAAAAATTTAAAGCTAATACCTTATCTTTAGACCATCCTTTAGCTTCGGAAGTATTATACGAATTAATGAGAGAAGCTGAGATTCCAAATACGACTAATTGACTTTGAAAATTATTAAAAGTTATAAACTGGCCCAAAAGCCCAACTTGGGCAACACCATGAACAACTGCGATGACTTTATTTCGGATTATACCTAAAAGATTCTTGAATATTTTTAAAAAAATAAAACTAAATATAGCTTTAATCCGCTCAGATTGAGAAATTTTCATTTATTGCTGCTTTGATTAGATTAAAAATAAATTTGTAATACGACGGTTAATCACTGCTTGCTAATAATTAAATGATCGCCTTTGTTTGTTTCCAAAATCAATTTACCCTTGAAAAATATTTGTATGATAAAAATTAAAACAATATCCAAAAATATTTTAGATAGTGCTACCAAATAAAAACCGAAAAAGGAAATAAAAAAGGCAAAACTTGTTAGCACAATTAAATATAATCGCAATAAGGTAAACTGACGTAAAAAGTAATCCGCTATTTTTGCAGATATAACTCCCCATGCTAAACTAAAACTCATTAATCCTGTAACGCCGAAATCTTCATATAAAACCCGTAGATATGAGTATGTATTTGTCTGGATTTTTGAGCTTATAAAAACAAAATTATAATTTGTCTCAATTATTTTAAGATCATCCCAAATTCCAAATCTGACTAACCATTTATAAATACTGCGAAAAATACTTGCTCCCCATTCCAGATTTAAACCATGCCTGAGAAATTGATCAAATCCAACCACATTTCCGATTATATAGTAATTCAATTGTTGAAAAAATATTTTCTGTATGTCACGCTGTGACGCTACAAAAAGTCTTAAATTAATAATTAAATATGAGAGCAAAAGAAAAATTAAGGTAAAAAGAATAAATATATATCCAATTAGTTTAGTGACTCTTTTCCTTTCCTTTGAGTTTAGAAAAAAAGATACAAATAAAGTACTCAAAAGCCAAAACACTAATGAATATACCAGGGCATACCTGCTAAATGTTATTATACCATAAATAATTCCCAAAAAAGGTGAAGAAAAGGCAACTAATTGATGCGATAATTTTTTTGATGTAAATAGAATGCCTCCCAACAATAAACTAATAATTATAATATTTGTGCCATAAGTTGCTAATGAAAATTTTATATCCCATTTCCCTTGACGCCCCAACTCAGTAATCAATCTCCGGCTTAAAACGGGGTTTGCTAAATAATCAATTATTCCCCCTCTCTCTTGTGCAACAACTATAGTAAAAACAATAAGAGATATTACTAATAAAATATTAACCAATAGTAAGAGATAGGATAAATAACGGTAATTGATTCTTATTTCTTGATTATTAGATTCAATATAAAAATAAATGGTCTTTCCCATAAAATAAAAGCGATATAAAAAATATCCCATAAAGACCATGAAAATACTACTAAATAGAAGAATCACTGTTTCAAAACTTATGTGATATAACCCCAAGCTTGATAACTGAAACATGATTAATACAACACTCCATACTCCCCCAAATATCAGTATCGGCAAATAAAAATATGTTTGACGGGAAATCATTTGTTACGGCCAAGGATTGTCATTAATTGCGGCTTATTGATTAAATACACCTCGCGCATGCGTACATACAACAGCGAACCAAAGGCGCTGAGGAACATGATTAAAATTAAAATGCGCGCCCGGTGGGGACTGTCCTTCTTTTCCGCAACTGCCGGTTTGTCGATCAATGTTAAAGACGAATAATTTTTCTTTTCTTCGATACTAGCATTCTCAACCTGCGGCACTAAAAACTCGATAATGGTTTCCTGAATTTTAACATTGCGGAACAGCCGTAAATAATCCATGCTGGCTTTTGGAATGGAATCGATGGGAATATTGGAGTAAAGTTTCTTCGTATATAAATTATTAATTTTATCCTCATATATTCTCAACTGCTGATTGAGCTGCAAATATTCATAATTCTTTGCAGATGAATTCTGTTTCACAAAATCACGTTTTAGCTCCGTCTCCAGCCGTTCACTTTCCAACTGGGTTAAGAACTGAAAGGCCAGCGGCACCTGCGATTCCATATCCATTAAACCGCTTTTTTCGCTGTACATGCGTAAACTATCTTCATATAAAGCCAGCTTTTTTCTCGCTTCCGCCGCCCGCTGTTCGATAAACTCACGAAAACGTTTGGCCTGACGAATCTTTAATGCCACATCCACCTTTTTTATCTGATTAAAGGCTTCCATAGCAATATCCCGGGCCAGCTCAGGATCTTTATTCAGGTAAGAAATGCTGATGGTGCCGTCCTCGTTGTCCAGAATTTCCATCTTTTCTGTGATTGTGTTGTAGGTATCTTCGCGATATTTGGTATCGTACAAACTATCGAGGTTAAACTTTTCAATCAAAGCGTCCATTACAGCTCTGCTTTGCCCCAGTCGTAAATACAAAAGTACGTCGCTCTCGCCGCCGCCTAATCCGCCGCCAAAATTGAACGGTAAATCTTTTAGAATGGAGGGCAATTGCTGCATAGCATTTTGTGGACTCTTGACGGACACCAGCGCGCTGGATTTGTATTTATTTGGAATTAACAAAAGAATCACGATCGAAACCAGCAATACGATCCCGTTAAAAATAACAAGAAACTTTCTATTATCCCAGATAGTTTTTACGATGGTAAACATTGGACTTAATTTTTTTTCCGTTTCAGACATGCCCGTCTGTCTCCTAACACAAACTGATTAAATACGCGTTTCAAGTTATTTATCCGTCCCTCTTTATTACAGTTGTTCAGGGCCGTGTTAAAATACTGTAAGTGGATAAGATTATGCTAACCACCGGAATTACAATACCGATGTAAGTACGCAAAATTTCCCGCGTCTTGCGCGGTACCACAATCATATCCCCTTTTTGTACAATAATATCGCCGCCATGCAGCACTTCGCCGGTTTTGGTTCGTACAATCATAATGGATTCGCTGTCTTTGGCAATTTCCAGTGCGCCGGCCTTGCCCACATAATCGGCAGCCGTTAATTGCGCATTAAAGGGATAAGCGCCCGGCGCGCGTACATCACCGCGCACATAGACCACATCATATCTCACCGGAATTACGATTTCATCTCCGCTTTTTAATTTCAAGGTGGACGGTAAAGTAGATTGTCCCATCAAATCTATATGTTGTTTCTTTCCTGCGCGTACCAGAGAAATATTGGCCAAATCAAACGATGCGCTCAGTCCGCCGATACGATTTAAAAAATTGCTCAGCGTTTCTTCAGGAAAAAGGCGATAAATCTTTTTTGTGATTACTCCACCGCTTATGCGCTGCGACAAACTTTTATTTTGCAGTAATTTAAATCCGTAACTATCCACAAAGACATGCGGTTGGTTCAACTTAAGGGAAGGCACATTGATCAAATCACCGGCATGCAGCGTGGGATTGGCAGCTTTATCGCCCCAACGTATAAAGCGTGAAATATCTACCGTATCTACCTTGCCGTTCTGATGCCTGATGCTAATTGAGGTTTCATCGGCCCAATCAGACAAATTGCCGGCAATTTCGATAATGTCCAAAAGCCGGTCGGAAGCCTGTACAAAATAGGTGCCCGGTTTAATAATTTCACCCGTGATATATACGCGGAATTTGCGCATGGCCAACAAAGACACGGTAACCGAACTCCTGATATAGTTACTCTGAACCGCCTGCATAATTTTTTGCCTTACCTGCCACAGATTCAGATTGCCCACTTTTACCGTCCCTACGGTAGGGATCACCAATTGCCCTTCCGGCAGCACTTCTAACTGAAATTCATCTTCAATCTGTCCGAAAATATGAATCTGAAACTGATCGCCGGGACCGACAATATATTTTTTTGCCGCCAGCGTATCTTCTAAAATTTGCGGATTCGTCGTCAAAAGAATAGTACGATTTTTGTAAAAACGCTCGATGGAAGACTGGTATTTTGCCCCTTCCTTTTCCAACAAATTGTTCTGCAAAGTGGGTTTAAGGAACCTCTGTTTTTCATTTTGGCCATAAAGACTTACAGAAACAGCCAATAATAAAAAGATAACTATTAAATTGCGTTTCAAGATAGTACCTCATGAATTATATTAACGATCCGTTCGGCCGCTTTACCATCCCATAGTTTAGGAATTTGCCCTTTTTTACCGTTTCCGTCAAGGATATTTTTCGTCTCTTTAATAATTCGCTGCGTATCCGAGCCCACCAGAATGTTAGTGCCCACCTCCACCGTAACCGGCCGCTCCGTATTTTCGCGCATGGTGATGCAGGGAATGCCCAGATACGTGGTCTCTTCCTGAATGCCGCCGGAATCGGTTAACAACAAGCGGGCGTTGTGCATCAGCTTCATAAAATCCAGATAACCCAGCGGTTCTAACAGTATCAGGTTTTTCATGGCCTTAACTTTTGGCTGAAAACCAAAGGTATCAATCATTTTTCCGGAACGCGGATGGATGGGAAAAACGATTTTTAAATCTTTTTCAATTTTCTCAAAAGCGTCCAACAATTTAAGAAAATTCTCCTTACTATCCACATTACTGGGACGGTGCAGCGTAACCAGGGCATATTTCCCGGCCTGCACATTTAATTCGTCCATGATTTTGGAATGCGCGGCCTTCTCTTTAAAGTGAATCAGCGAGTCGATCATCACATGCCCCACAAAATGCACTTTATGATCGGCTATGCCTTCGCGCTTTAAATTTTCCAGACCGCTTTTTTCCGTAACAAACAGCAAATCAGAGATGACGTCGGTTACCAGCCGGTTGATTTCTTCCGGCATGCTGCGATCAAAGGAACGCAGACCGGCCTCCACATGGGCGACTTTAATTCCTAACTTCACCGCTACCAAACTGCAGGCAGCAGTAGAATTCACATCGCCTACTACAATCACCAAATCCGGTCGTTCCTGATTTAGTACTTTTTCAAATTTCATCATAATTTTTGCCGTCTGTGCCGCATGTGTACCCGAACCGACATTCAGGTAAATATCCGGCTCCGGCATTTGCAAATCATCAAAAAATAATTTGGACATGCGTTCGTCATAGTGCTGTCCCGTGTGTAGCAACACGGGTTGAATGTCGTCATATTTGTCCATTTCACGCTGAATCGGAGCAATCTTCATAAAATTTGGCCGCGCTCCAACCACATTCATTATTTTAATCAAAAGAAAATCCCTTTCTTTAATTTTGAGCGTTAAGCGCTGAAAAAATATTTTGAATTTTAAAAATTTTTTAATGAGCGTTTGTGTTTTTCTTCACCGTTTGCCTGGATTTAGTTTTATTGTCAGACTCATCGTGCATCGTTTCTTTATCGGCTAATTGTTGCGCTTTTTTACGAATCTTTTGCAGAGCGCTGCGCGCCGCCTGTTGTTCGGCCTTTTTTTTACTGCGACCGCTGCCGCGCGCCGAAAACTGACGCTGTACATTCACCGTCACCACAAAACGTTTATCATGATCCGGGCCGCTCTCGCTAACAATGCGATATTGCGGCGCTCCCCAACCCTTGCCCTGAGTATACTCCAACAGAGCCGATTTGTAATTAAAATAGCTGCTGGCCGCTAAAAACTCCGTGCTGCGCGGCAATAAATAAAGCTCCACAAAAGCCTCTGCTGCCTTAAATCCGCCATCCAAATAAATAGCGCCTAACAAGGCTTCAAACAGATTAGCCAGATTGGAGAGACGATTACGGCCACCGGTTTTTTCTTCCCCGTGATCCACTAACAGGAATTGTCCGATCTCCAGCTCTTCAATAACCCGTCCCAAAACCTTGCGGGAAACCAACACCGATTTTTTACTGGACAAATCGCCTTCATTCTCCTTATCGTAAGAATGATAAAGATAGTCGGTAACGATCAATCCCAAAACGGCGTCGCCTAAAAACTCCAGCCGTTCGTTGGAAAAACAGGAGGCCTGATGGGATTGATTAAGATAGGAACGGTGTGTTAAAGCGGTTAACAACAACGTTTTATCGCGGAAGCGATAGTTGATGATTTGCTCAACTTTGGGCAAATCAACCGGATATTGTGCGGAATTCTGAAAAAGAAATCCAATCCTTTGGAAAGGTTTTTTAAACATACTTAGGCTTCATTTCCGATAATGGTTAGTTAAAACCGTACAAAATCAGAAAACACACAAAACGAAGCGCACATAAGCGGTTTGCATCAATGTCCGTATGGCGGATAGGTTTAGTCCGCTTTAGTTACACATAAACAAACATTATGCCCGCCAAAACCAAAGGAATTACTCAACGCCGCCTGAACGTCCTGTTTGATAGCCGAATTGGGAACGTAGTTCAAGTCGCAATCGGGATCGGGAAACTCGTAATTCATCGTTGGGGGAATCTGCCCGTCATGCACGGCCAAAACAGCCACAATGGCTTCCACCCCGCCGGAAGCGCCTAAAAGATGCCCGGTCATGGATTTAGTGGAACTCACCGGAAGTTGGTAAGCATAATCGCCAAACACCGCTTTAATGGCCTCGGTTTCGTTTTTGTCGTTCGCGCCGGTAGAAGTGCCGTGGGCGTTAATGTACTGAATATCCTGCGGTTGCAAACCGGCATCACGGATAGCGCCGGCCATAGCCCGGATAGCGCCTTCGCCGCCCGGGGCGGGCTGCGTGATATGATAGGCGTCAGCCGTAAAAGACATACCGGCCATCTCGGCATAAATTTTTGCGCCGCGGGCTTTGGCGTGCTCTAATTCCTCGAGTATTAATATTCCTGCGCCCTCGCCCATTACAAAGCCGTCGCGTTGAGCGTCAAAGGGACGGCTGGCTTTTTGCGGTTCGTCGTTGCGCGTGGAAATAGCCTTCATAGCGTTAAATCCGGCCACGCCCATAGGCGAAACCGAAGCCTCGGCGCCGCCGCAGACCATAATATCCGCATCGCCATGCTGAATTGCCCGCATGGCGGAGCCGATACTGTGTCCCGCGGTAGCACATGCCGAAACCGTGCCGTAATTGGGTCCTTTTAAACCGTATTTCATGGAGATATAACCGGCGGCAATATCGCCAATCATCATGGGGATAAAAAAAGGACTAATGCGCTTTGGACCTCTTTTAACCAATTTTGTGTGTTCTTCTTCAAAGGTAAACATTCCTCCTATACCGGAACCAACGATTACGCCGATGCGTTCGCCGTTTTCTTTTTGTAACTCGACGCCGGAGTCCGTAATAGCCTCGGCTGCGGCCACCATGGCAAACTGCGTATAACGATCGTATTTTCGGGCGTCTTTTCTTTCGAAATAATCTTGCGGGTTAAAATGCTTTACTTCCGCGGCGATTTTAGTAGTAAATTCACTGGTATCGAACAACGTTATCTTATCCACACCGCTTGTGCCCGCTAATAAATTTTCCCATGTTTCCTTGACGGTATTTCCAACAGGGGTAATCGCTCCTAATCCGGTAACGACGACTCTACGATCTGCCATAGACAATCATTCCTTATTTTTTTGATTCTATACTCGAATAGAAATGGTTTGAATACAAACCATTTGGTCCTGAGAGTTGAGTGTTTTGTACGAAATCCCGATTTATCGGGATGATACCAATTACCTTATGTGCGCCACAGGCGCCCCTTCAGGGTAAACCATTTACTGATCGGTATAACAGAAAAATGGAACTACGCGCTCGGGCAACTTTCTGCCTCTGCGCTCTCAGACTCCTGACGTTTACAAAAAAATAGAAGCAACCTTCAATTAAATTAAAGATTGCTTCCGTTCCTGGTATTTGAATTCAGATGATTACTGTTCGATTTTAGATTTTAAATGTTCAATGGCATCGCCGACCGTGCGCATTTTTTCCGCTTCTTCGTCGGGTATTTCAATATCGAACTTGTCTTCGAACGCCATAACTAATTCAACGGTATCCAGACTATCTGCGCCTAAATCATCGATAAAGGACGCTTCCGGTTTTACCTGGGATTCATCAACACCAAGCTGATCAACGATTATTTCTTTGACCTGTGCTTCGATATCCATGTTTACTCTCCTATTTGGTTTAACGGTTTGCCTCTTGATTAAATAACCATTCCGCCGCTTACATTAAGCGTGGTGCCGGTTATGTATGCTGCTGCCGGGGAAACCAGAAAAGCCACCACATTAGCTATATCCTCCGGCGTCCCACCCCTTTTTAAGGGAATTTGTTTTAAGTATTCTTCTTTAACCTTTTCCGGTAGCTGGTCGGTCATTTCGGTAATGATAAACCCGGGCGCTATGGCATTTACCGTAATATTTCGTGCGCCCAACTCGCGGGCCATGGTTTTGGTTAAAGCCATTACGCCGGCCTTGGACGAAGCGTAATTGGCTTGTCCGGCCGTGCCCAAAATACCGCTCACCGATGCGATATTCACAATCCGGCCAAAACGTTTTTTCATCATGGCTTTAGCCGCCTGTTGCGAACATAAAAATACGCCTTTTAGGTTAATATTCAAAACCATATCCCACTCCTGCTCAGACATACGGATGGACAGGTTATCGCGCGTAATGCCGGCGTTGTTTACCAAATAATCAATTTTACCGAATTTCTCCACGGTCGCGGCAATTAATTTTTCCGCATCCCCAGGCTTGGAAACATCGGTTTTTACAGCAATGGCCTGTACGCCCAAGGCGCTGATCTCTTCCGCCGTCTTTCGCGCCAACTCTTCATTGATATCGGAAATCACGACATTAGCGCCGTCTTCGGCCAGTTTTTTGGCAATGGCTTTACCGATGCCCTGGGCGGAACCGGTGACAACCGCCGCCATTCGTTCTTCGCTCATAAACTATCTCCAAGGTTTTCCAGATTTTCCACTGTTCCGATTTCCTGACACGGAACCTGACGGTTGATTCTCTTTTGCAGACCGCGCAGCACTTTGCCCGGACCTATTTCAAAAAATTGATCATAGTCGTCGGTAATCATATTCTGTATCAGATTCTGCCACAAGACGGGCCTGGTAAGCTGCTGAAACAACAGCTCGCGGATTTTATCCTTATCCTGAACCGCTTTGGCTCCCACATTAGAATACACCGGCACAACAGCGTCATGAAAGTCTGTGGATTCCAGAGCCTCCCGCAAACCATCCTGAGCATACTGCATCAGCGGGCTGTGAAAAGCGCCGGAAACAACCAACTCCACTGCTTTTTTAGCTCCGGCTTCTTTGGCTTTCTGCATGGCCGCATGCACGGCCTCTACTTCTCCGGAAACAGCCACCTGTCCCGGAGAATTAAAATTGGCCGGCTGCACGATGCCCACGTCTTTTAATTCATCACAAATCACGTACACCTGCTCTTCACTGAGACCGATGACGGCCGCCATAGTTCCGGGCTGCTTTTGCCCGGCTTCATACATCAGCCGTCCGCGCTCTTTAACCAGCTTTAAACCGTCTTCAAAACTTAACGCACCAGCAGCCACCAAGGCGCTGTATTCGCCTAAACTATGTCCGGCAGTTCCCTGGCAGCTCTTGCCTTTTTCTTCTAAAATTTTATAGACCGCTACGCTATGTACAAAAATAGCCGGCTGCGTAATATAGGTTTGTTTTAACTCTTCTTCCGGACCGTCAAAACAAACCGTTTTTAAATCCATATCCATTATTGTATTGGCCAGATCAAAAATGCGTCGCGCTGTTTCGTAGCGCTCGTACAGATCTTTGCCCATGCCCACATACTGCGAAGCCTGGCCGGGAAAAATAAAAGCTGTTTTCATGATCCGCTGATTTTCAATTATCGGTTTTCGTTAGTTTGTAAGTTAAGCATTTAAAAAGACTAATGGCTAATGACCAGGGAACATCATAGCCGAATCCTGATACGTACTACTTAATACTCAACAATTACTGTTTCCTGTATTCTGTATTCTATTTCCTGTATTCTGTATTCTATTTCCTGTTTTCT
>CAZIBE010000005.1:52127-72423 GCA_964536685.1 uncultured Calditrichaceae bacterium
TTTCCTGTATTCTGTATTCTATTTCCTGTATTCTGTATTCTATTTCCTGTTTTCTCAGCCGCCTGTTAAAATTATTTTTGCGGTTTGGGTATTCCCCACTTCAGTAAAGCGCTGCCCCAGGTAAAACCGCCTCCGAACGTAGCAAATACGACCAGATCGCCCGTATCCAGTCTTCCCTGCTCATAGGCTTCGGAAAGCGCCAGCGGGATAGTAGCTGCGGTCGTGTTGCCGTACTTAGCGATATTGATCATCACCTTATCGTAATCGATGCCAAGGCGTTTAACGGCGCCGTCGATGATACGCAGGTTGGCCTGATGCGGCACAAACAATGTCAGATCTTTACCGGAAAAATTATTTTTTTTCAGAATATTAACCGCCACTTCGGCCATCTTGGTTACAGCAAACTTGAACACCGATTTACCGTCCTGATAAATGAAATGCCAATCGTTGGCGATGGTCTCCAGCGAGGCCGGATTCAAGCTACCGCCGGCTTTCATCATTAAAAAATCGGCGCCGCTGCCGTCAGAGAACAGCATGGAATCTAAGATACCGACGCTGTCGTCTTCAGATGGTTCTAACAGAACCGCGCCTGCGGCGTCGCCGAACAGCACACAGGTATTGCGGTCGCGATAGTTAACAATAGCGCTCATTTTGTCGGCGCCGATGACTACTACTTTTTTATGTTTTCCAGTTTCAACAAACTGTGCGCCCACGGTCAGAGCATACAAAAAACCGGAACAGGCTGCCGCCACATCAAAAGACCATGCATTTTTAGCGCCTACTTTTTCCTGTACAAAATTACCCGTACTGGGGAAAAACATATCCGGCGTAACCGTAGCTACAATAATCAATTCGAGTTCCATCGGATCGATACCGCGTATCTTGCAAAGCTTTTTTACAGCTTCCGCAGCCATATCCGAGGTCGCCTTGCCCGGTTCTAAAATACGCCGCTCGCTGATGCCTGTGCGTGTTCGAATCCATTCGTCGGATGTATCGACCATTTTTTCCAGGTCAAAATTTGTCAAGACTTTGGGCGGTGCATAATGGGCCACCGCACTGATATACGCTTTAGCCATTTGCCTGACCTTCTATATTTAGTTTTTCTTCGATTAAATGATTGACGTTGTGCCGTTTCATATCTTTGGCCACTTTAAGAGCGTTCTTAATAGCTTTAGCCGAAGAATTGCCATGGCAAATAATTGAAATGCCGTTTACGCCAAGGAGCGGAACGCCGCCATATTCTTCGTAATCGTAACTGCGTTTAAGCGCCGTAAAAGCCGGTTTAACTAAAAAAGCTCCTAAATTGGTCAGTAAATTGGAGCCGATATTATGGCGAATGGCTTTGGTGATCACGCCCATGACGCTTTCGGCCATTTTCAACAGAACATTGCCCACAAAACCGTCGCAAACCACAATATCTGTGGTTCCTTTGAGGATGTCCCGTCCTTCTATATTTCCGTAAAAATTCGGAAGATGCTCTTTAAGTAAGCGATGTGCAGCTAAAGTTAGTTCGTTGCCTTTTTTTTCTTCTTCGCCGATGCTGAGCAATCCGACTTTTAAATCTTTTTGATTAAAAACTTCGCTGACAAAAATGTCGCCCATTTGGGCAAACTGCAAGAGATGAATGGGCTTGCAGTCCACATTAGCTCCCACATCGATCATAAAGATCAAGCCCCGCTCGCTGGGTAAAAACGATCCGATAGCCGGTCGTTTAACGCCGGGAATACGTTTTAAGGAAAAAAGACTACCTGCCATCTGCGCGCCCGTGTGTCCGGCGCTGACGAAGGCGTCCACCTCGCGATCGGCATGCAAATTCAGACCTACAACCATGGAGGAGTTGGTCTTTTTTCGTAACGCTTCCAGCGGCGCCTCATTCATACCAATATTATCCGGCGCGTGAACGATGGTAAGACGCTCGTAATATTTAGGAGGGATATGTTTTAAGCGTTCTCTGATAATATCACGGTCGCCTACCAGCACCACCTTATCTTCTTTAGGCGCTTGCCTCAAATAGAGATAGGCGCCTTCTACGGTGGCCTGGGGGCCGTGATCGCCTCCCATTACATCCAATGCTATGCGCATTCAATTATCCTGCGGCAGCCGTCTTAGGCGTTTTTCGGAATAATTACATTTCTGCCTGCGTAATAGCCGCAACTGGGACAGGCCCGGTGTGGCAGTTTCTTTTCGCCGCAGTTTTCACATACTGTTAATTGCGATTTTTTTATAGAAGATACCCAGTTGGCGCGTCTGTGATCGCGTTTTGAGCGGGATATTTTTCTTTTTGGATTAGCCATTTTTTATCACTCCTATTTGATTAATTTCCTAAGCTGTTCCCAGCGCGGGTCCGCAACTTCCTCACCGCACCGGCAGACTTCATGATTCCAATCTGCGCCGCAGTTCGGACAAATTCCTTTACAATCTTCTTTACACAACATTTTTATCGGATGATTTAATATAATCATTTCCTTCATCAACGGGCTTATGTCGATTTCGATGGCATTAGTCGAAAGCTCGACAATATCCGCATCGCCGCCCCCCGGCACAGCGCCTATCTGATACAACTGGCGCTGCCTAACATCAAACTTAGCTGTGTAGGGGCTTAAACAGCGGTGGCAAATGTAATGCGCTGTAGTGGTTAAATGCACATCAACACGGTAATCCTTACCAAACTTATCCAGCGTTACGTCAACCTGACATATTTCCGGATAAAAGCGCTGCAACTCCTTGCTTACAAAAAGCGGTTCGACCTGCTCGCTGATTTCATGCAAGCCGTCGGTTAAATTTTGAATGTTAATTTTCATAACGAATCGCCAAATATAAAAAATGTAGTTCCCAAATTCAACTCGAGCTTTTGGCGAACTTAATCAACGTTAAATTATCCGGTATTTCGCTTCTCAAAATTGCTGTTTTTTTCGACCGGACGAAGTATAGGAAATTTTTGCACTTTTTGAAAATAAAAATAAGATTAATAGGTCAGCAACGGCGCCTGATGCAGAAAGGTCATTTTTTCTAACTGGTTTAATATAAAGTGCGCTACATCGGCGCGCGAAATTCTGCCGCTGGTTACGCCCTGCAAATCAGTAATCGCCAGGTAACGTCCGGTCAGCGCTCCATTGGTTAAAAAGCCGGGACGGACAATTTCCCACTCCAAATCAGACTGGCGCACAACGGCTTCCTGCCGCTCTTTATCATCGTAATTTGTTTTCAGCAACGAGGGATTAATAACCTTGTCATAAAAAAAACCGCCGTGTCCTTTGCTGCCGCCGGCGCCGATACCTGTCACACAAATCAGCTTTTGAACGCCGGCCGTTTGCATGGCCGTTACCACATTCTGAGTACCCTGCGAAAAGACATCCACGCGCTTAAATGTCGGTTTGATGCCGATTGTTACAACCACGCCTTCCTGCCCGGCAACCGCTTGTTTAACCGCTTCGGCGTCGCGAATGTCGCCTTGGATAATACGTAGATTTTCCCGCGGTTCGCTAAAAGATTTTAAACTGCGCGCCAACACGGTTACCTCGCAGCCTTTTTCCAGAGCCTGCTCTAAAAGCTTGGCGCCGATGCCACGCGTAGCGCCTATAATTAAGATTTTCATTAGCCTCCCGCTTTTCTTCTTCTGATTTATGAGCGCCTGCTTGACTAGAATGAATTGGGAAACCGGGAATTAGGAATTGTTTAAATGAAAAACGACCAATGCCAAATAAAAAATGGGAATGAAAAACACCAGGTCAAATTTATAATGCCGGATATCGGCGCCACAAGGTCACGCCAGCAGGCGGCTCAGTTAGTCGTAGACCAATCAGTCTTTAGACGTGATCTACCGACTGATATTAAACCCGAGAATCTAAATACAATCTGAATGCCGTTTTTTTAATTTCCCGTTCCCGGTTCCTGATCCCAAACGCCTAATTTCTTCAAAAAGTGTGTGTCATATCCCCGAGGCGATTCCCATTTCCTAATTCTTCATCTCCTCCACAATGCGCGCCGTATCTTTGGCAATCACCAACTCTTCATTAGTGGGAATCACCAAAACGCTTACTTTGGAATCCGGATGACAGATGGCCCGTTCGCTGCTGCTGTCCTGTTCGTTTTTAGCGTCGTCCAACTTAATGCCTAAAAATTCCAGACCGGCCAGTGAGTTTTTGCGTACCATACTGGAATTTTCGCCGATACCGCCGGTAAAGACCACGGCGTTAACGCCGCCCATAGCCGCCGCATAGGCGCCGATGTATTTTTTTAAGCGATAAGTGAACATATCATGGGCCACGCGCGCGCGGCTGTTTTCTTCATATTCATTTTCGATTTCGCGCATATCGCTGCTCAAACCGCTCACGCCCACCAGACCGCTGTGCTTATTGAGCATGGTAGTGGCGTCGTTGGGCGTCATCTCTTCTTTGTGCATAATCTGTAAAATGATGGCCGGATCCATATCGCCGCTGCGCGTGCCCATCAACAGGCCTTCCAACGGCGTAAATCCCATGGAAGTATCTACGGACTTACCGTGTTTAATGGCCGCCGCCGATGCGCCGTTGCCTAAATGGCAGGTAATTATCTTAAGCTCTTCTATAGGCTTGCCTAAAAGTTTGGCCGCGCGATCCGCCACATAGCGGTGGGAGGTGCCATGAAAACCGTATCGCCGGATGCCATGCCGTTTGTAAAGCACGTAAGGGATGCCGTACAAAAAGGCATATCGCGGCATGGTTTGATGAAACGCCGTATCGAACACGGCCACCTGCGGCACGCCGGGCAATAATTGTTTAGCAGCGTTAATTCCTTTGAGGTTGGGAGGATTGTGCAACGGCGCATAATCGATACAAGCGCGAATCTCGCTCATCACCTCTTCGTCCGCCATCACTGACGCGCTAAAAGCTTCGCCGCCGTGTACCACACGGTGACCAACAGCATCGATTTCTTTTTTATCTTTGATGACGCCGTGGTTTTTACTGAGCAAAATGGACAGCACATACTCAATGGCCATTTTGTGATCCAAGATTTCTCCCGACAGGCGCACTTCCGGCCGCCCGGTGGGACGATGGGTTAAAATAGCGCCGGACATGCCAATCCGTTCCACCAGCCCTTTGGCCAGCACTTCTTCCTTATCGGATTCAATCACCTGATATTTTACAGAAGAGCTGCCCGCATTAATCACCAGCACTAACATAATATTTCCTTTCATAAAATAATATCCCCGCAACCGAAGCTGCGGAGATATGTATCGATGAAGTTTAAAATCCTATGTTCTATTTGTATTCAAAAAAGCCTTTACCGGTTTTTCTGCCCAGATGCCCGGCGCGCACCAATTTACGCAGCAAGGGACAGGGGCGGTACTTGGAATCGCCCAATTCACGGAACAGCGTTTCCATCCAGGCCATCAATTCATCCAGACCGATTTGATCGGCCAGAGCCAACGGCCCGCGCGGGAAGTTGTAGCCCAGCTTCATGGCAGTGTCAATATGCTCCGCCGAGGCTACGCCCTCCATCAGGATATGAATGGCCTCGTTGATCATTGGCACGATTATACGCGTGGTAATATAGCCGGGATATTCAAAGACCTCGACCGCCGTTTTGTCCAGCGTTTCCGCAAACTGCTTGATAAACTGGTAGGTTTCGTCGGAGGTTTTTAATCCGCGTACAATTTCCACTAAGGGAATTTTAGGCACAGGATTCAAAAAGTGCATGCCAATCACTTTATCCTGGCGCGCTGTGCTGGAAGCGATTTCTGTAATACTCAGCGCTGAAGTATTTGTTATAAAGATAGTTTCCGGCTCGCAGATGGCGTCTATTTTTTGTAGTAAATTCTGCTTGGCTTGCAAATTTTCTGTAATAGCTTCGATGACCAGATCGCCGTGAATGGCGTCCTCCACTTTGTTGGAAACCTTAATGCGGCTAAGAATGGCCTTTTTTTCGCTTTCAGTCATAGTCCAGCGGGCAATTTCCTGATCGATATTTTCTTCCAACTGTTTAAAGCCCAGCTTGGCCATATCCTTATCCCGCTCAACCAGTAAAACTTCCATACCTTTTGAGGCAATCAATTGCGAGATACCCTGCCCCATGGTTCCGGCCCCAAAAACAGCCACTACTTTTACGGCATCGACCGCATCCCCACCCTCCAGCTCTGCCTGGCGCAGAATGTTAATGTCCATGATATCGTTTTTGTTTTCAGCCATACTAACTCTCCGTTCGAGCTTTTAAAATCTTCGTTACACGTTCTCAATCAACTCACGCCCGGAAAAGAAGAACCCTAATTCTATTTTGGCGTTTTCCGTTGAATCCGATGCGTGGATAATGTTACGTCCTTTACTTTCGGCAAAAAGTTTGCGAACTGTACCTTCTTCGGCCTCGGCCGGGTCGGTGGCGCCAATCACTTTGCGCAATTCACCCACAGCGTTATCCCGCTCCAGCGCCAGCACAACCACGCGGTTTTCGGTCATAAACTCCACTAATTCGTCATAAAAGGGACGACCCTTATGCACTGCATAAAACTCGCCTGCCGTTTGCTTATTCAGCTTTAGCATCTTCATGCCGATTATGTTAAACTCCGCCTTTAACAACACAGAGATGACTTTACCGATGAGATTCTTCTGTACACAATCAGGTTTTAATATGGCTAACGTACGTTCCTTCACTACTTCTCCTTTTATTATTTTGATTCAACTTGCCGGTTAACTGTTTTTTTGCTTTGTTTTTTAAAAGAAATTTATCAACTTAAAATGACAAAAAAAAGAATTATTTTATTTATTGTTTTCAGCTATTATCCCATATAACACAACCTAATTCTTACTCTTGCTCTTTGATCTTACTTTCCGTCTCAGAGTAAGAGAGAGAGTAAGAGAAAGACCTTGATTATCAGCACAGCCTAATTCTTGCTCTTGCTCTTTGATCTTACTCTCCGTCTCAGAGTAAGAGAAAGACTTTGATTATCAGCACAACTTAATTCTTACCCGTACTCTTGCTTTTTGATCTTACTTTCCGTCTCAGAGTAAAAGCGATAGTGAGAAAAACCATGTTAAAAAAAGCGGATACGCAACGGCGCGCATCCGCTTTTTTTTGTGTTCTTTTGCTATCTAAACATTCAGGGATTTCAGGCTCTCATCCCGCCAAAACTGAATAGAATTAATTTTGCTCAGCCCTTCAGTACCTTTTCCATGGTGGAGCCTATTTCAGCCGGGCTTTTGCACACGTGAATGCCGGCGGCCTGCAAGGCCTGCATTTTTTCCGCTGCCGTGCCTTTACCGCCGCTGATGATAGCGCCGGCGTGTCCCATGCGCCGTCCCGGAGGCGCGGTTTGTCCGGCAATAAAGCTGACGACGGGTTTGTCAAAGTTTTCCTTAATCCAGGCGGCGGCTTCTTCTTCGGCCGTACCCCCGATTTCACCGATCATCACCACGGCCTGCGTGTCGTCGTCGTCTTTGAATAATTTTAAAGCGTCGATGAAACGCGTGCCGATTACCGGATCGCCGCCGATGCCGATACAGGTGGACTGGCCAATGCCGCGTTCGGTTAACTGGCCGACGGCTTCGTAAGTCAGCGTGCCGGAGCGGCTAATCACGCCCACATGACCCTGTTTGTGAATAAATCCCGGCATGATGCCCATTTTGCCGATACCCGGCGAGATCACGCCCGGGCAGTTGGGGCCAACCAGGTGCGTATCTTTATCGCTGATATATTCGTAAACGCGCACCATATCCATGGCCGGAATGCCTTCGGTGATGCAGACGATCAGCTTCATGCCGGCGTCCGCAGCCTCCATGATGGCGTCGGCCGCAAAGGGCGGCGGTACAAAGATTACCGATGCGTTCGCTCCGGCTTCGTCGGCCGCTTCCTGTACCGTATTAAAGACGGGAATCTTATCGTCAAATTTTTGTCCCCCTTTGCCGGGCGTTACGCCGGCAACCACATTCGTATTATATTCGATCATCTGCCGCGTATGGAACGAGCCTTCGGAGCCGGTAATGCCCTGAACCACGACACGCGTATCTTTATTTAACAGAATACTCATTTTTATCTCCTAAACTGAGCTTGTTTTTTTACATTAATTAGTTCAGTACGCCGACTACTTTTTTAGCGGCGTCTTCCAAATTAGCGGCCACAGTAAATTCCAGATCGGATTCGTTCAGCATAACGGCCGCCTCTTCGGCGTTGGTGCCGGCCAGACGAATGACAATCGGCACATTCACGTCGATGGATTTAACCGCCTCAATAACGCCCTGAGCCACGCGGTCGCAGCGTACGATACCGCCAAAAATATTAATCAAAATAGCTTTTACATTGGGATCGGATAAAATGATGTGAAAGCCGTTGCGTACCGTATCCACATTGGCGCCGCCGCCAACGTCCAAAAAGTTTGCCGGTTCGCCGCCGGCCAGTTTGATTATATCCATGGTAGCCATGGCCAGTCCGGCGCCGTTGACCATACAGCCCACATTACCGTCTAATTTAATGTAGTTCAAATCATATTTGGAAGCTTCCACTTCCAGCGGTTCTTCCTCGTCCAAATCGCGCAGTTCGGCCAGTTCAGGATGACGATAGAGAGCGCTGTCGTCAAAATTGATTTTGGCATCCAATGCCAGCACATCGCCCTGCCTGGTAACCACGAGGGGATTGATCTCCGCCAGAGAGCAATCGTTGGCCATAAAAGCCTCTTGTAAGGCCAGCATGAACTTAACCGCGTTATTCACCTGCTTGCCCTGTAAGCCCAGACCAAAGGCTAATTTGCGCGCCTGAAAAGCCTGCAAGCCTACGCGCGGGTCGATCCACTCTTTTAAGATTTTTTCCGGCGTTTCGGCGGCTACTTTTTCGATTTCCACGCCGCCCTCGGTACTGGCCATCATTACGAATTTGGAAACCGAGCGGTCTAATACCATTCCCAAGTACAATTCACGCTCAATATCGATACCTTGTTCGATCAACAGTTTTTTTACTACCTTGCCTTCCTGTCCGGTCTGATGCGTTACCAGCGTCATACCCAACATTTTGCCGGCCAGCTCTTCCACCTCTTTTACGTTTTTGGCGATTTTCACACCGCCGCCCTTACCGCGGCCGCCGGCATGAATCTGCGCTTTTACAACGGAAATCTCAGTCGGTAATTTTTTAGCCGCTTCCACAGCTTCTTCCACAGAAAAGGCAACATGACCCTGCGGTACAGGCACGTTGTATTTTCTGAGAATTTCTTTCGCCTGATACTCGTGTATCTTCATTATCTACTCCTAATTTTATATAAACGTACCGTTTTAGAACGAAGATTCCAATATACCAATTTATTAAAATCATGTAAAACAAAAAAAGCCCGTTTTAACGGCAAATATTCACTGTTGAAAGAAATTTTTTACCGATTTCTTTGTTTTATGTAATGGAATTGATATTCTTAACGGTTGCACGGCAAAGGTGGGCCTCTCCCCGTCGAACAGAGGAGGGTGTCCGCCGGCTGCTCCAAAGTAGTTAAAAACGGACGGGATGGGGAGTTTTCTGGCTGCCCGGTCAGGCCGGGCATGACACAACCGGAAGCAATGCTTTCACTTTAAGCGATGAAAGTGATAATAAATTTTGCATTCCGTATTTATTGTTTTTAAATTATATGCTTTAAAATTACAGCATCTGAAAAGGAGTGATAAAAATGGCAATGGTATGTGAAATATGCGGGAAAAAACCAATGAGCGGTAATCATGTGAGTCATGCCCATAACAAGAACAAACGACGCTTTCTGCCGAACCTGCAGAAAATTCGCGTTCAGACCGCGGACGGTGTAAAACGGATGCGTGTCTGCACCAGTTGTATTCAGGCCAACAAAATTCAGAAACCCGCGTTTTAAATATAAGCTGACGATTTAGTCAGCTTTTTTTTTATCCTTCCCCGTTAATTGAATTCCTCATCCAGATAGCCCGGCACAAGACGATAATCGCCAAAGCCGCTTACGTCTTCAAAAACAAAAACCTTACGTAGCGCATAATAACGCCAGATTTCATAAGGCCGTGAGCCCATTTCAAAAGGATGACGTTCAATATCATCGGGAAAGCCGAATTTTATTAAGATACGTCCGCGGTCGGTGCGCCAGCCATCCTGCCCCATAGCGCTAAAGTGGTGGTTAGCATAATTAACACGCTTAAAGTACTCGTTCTTCAGTTCATTGCGCGATGTTGTCGGGTCCGGATCCCGTTCTTTCCAGAAACGTTTAAAAAAGGCCTGTTTTTCTTTCAGACTGGATTTTTCATATTTTTCCAGCGTATCCGATTCCAAAATATAGCTCATTTGTTTTAAGGCCATATCGATATCTTCGTCGGTACGCGGAACAATCGACCAGAAGAACGACAGCGGCTGCTCCTGCTGCAGCTTGCCGGCCGCCGTATTAACACGCACCCGCAGCGTATATTTATTGGAACGAAAACGCTGGCGGGAAATCTTAATCCAAACCGGCGTAAGCCGCTTGGTGATTTGGCGGACAATCGTGGAATCGAAACTTTTTTTCTCTTTTTTATTGGTTAGAATATATTCAATGTGTGCCTCGGTAGGCGGCTGTTTAACAAATAAATCAAAATAAACATAGAAATAGCCGGAGCGGATATTAAAATTATTGCCGAAGGTCGGCATGATATCCGTTAACTGCCCCAGAGAATCCGTTTTTAAATCCTTGGCAAAGAGGAGATCGCTGACAGCTACCTGCTTGCCTGAATAATCCGGTATTTTAAGCTCAACTTTGCGCTGCGCGTTTTTAGTGGAATTTAAATCTACGGCCCGCGCCAGTAATTTGTAAGCGCCGGGCTCCAAATCGAAGGCGTCCTTAAGAGTTACCGACAAACTGCGGCTGTTGGTGTTCTCAAAATCTTTTACATTGATTTTCTTGTTGGTGGTGTGGCTGGCAACCACCTGATTGTGCTCATCATATACCGCAAAAAGTATCTCAAACTCAGCATCGTAACCGCTGGTATCGCTGCGTAAAAAGGTTAGATCGTCATACAAAAACTGTGCGGTAATTTTGAGGTGGCTATGTTTTAAATCTGCTGAGAAAGTACGGTGTACAGCCAGTTGAAAAAAAGGGATTCCGATGCCGCTTTGCTGAGCATATTCATGATACTGCGCAGAGGCAGTGGCGCTTAACAAAAAAACGGCGGCAACGGCGAGCATATTGCGAAAAAACAGTTTCATCAGCGTTCTTCTCTCATTATTTATTTACGGTTATCGATTTACATAGCTTTCGCCCCTGTTTAAAGCGGACGACCGTAAAGCTCATATTCGCTGGCGTCCTCAACCACGGTTTCGAGCATGGCCCCCGCCGCCGGAACCGGCTGTTTGCCGGAAAGGGAAATTAATGCCTCGTTATCGATTTCCGGCGCATCACGGTACGTACGGCCGAACAGCGTCCCGCTTTGCTCGTGCCATTCATCGATCAGCACGGTAAGTTTGCGGCCAATGAAATCACGGTTCTTTTGCAGCGATATCTGCTTTTGCGTTTCCATAATAATTTGCTGACGCTCCAGGGCTACTTCATGGGGCACTTTATCCGGCAGATCAAACGCGTACGTATGATCTTCATCAGAATAAGTAAAAGTTCCCAATCTGTCAAATTTTATATCTTTTACGAAAGATAAAAGTTCCTCAAAATCCCGCTCCGTCTCGCCGGGATGGCCTACGATCAGCGTGCTGCGCAGAGTTACCTGCGGAAGAGCAGCCCGGATGTTTTCCAACAGGCTACGGATGGATTGCTGCGTTTCCCCGCGACGCATCAGCCGTAATACGCGATCGCTGGCGTGCTGTACGGGTATATCAATGTACGGCAAAATTTTGGGGTTGTCTTTCATCAATTCTAACATACCCAATGGAAAATTAGTTGGATACCAGTACAATAAACGCAGCCATTCCAGGCCGTCGATACGCTGCAACTGCTCCGCCAGCTCCACGATGCGTTGCCCGCCGTACAAATCCCTGCCGTAGGCCGACGTGTCCTGAGAGATTAGAATGATCTCCTTTGCGCCGTGCTCAACTAATTTTTTTGTTTCGTCTACTAAACTTTCGATGCTGCGGCTGCGGTGTTTACCGCGAATGCCGGGAATGGCGCAGAAGGAACAGGAATGATCACAACCTTCGGAAATTTTTAAATAAGCGTAGTGACGCGGCGTGCTGATTTTACGCATGCGATACAGATTATCCATAGCCGCATGTTTGACGCCTAAGGTTTTCAGAATAGCGTTGTACTCTTCCGTACCGAACACGGCATCCACTTCTGGAATTTCTTTTTCGATCTCCCGGCGGTAACGCTGCGTCAGGCAGCCGGCAACAAACACTTTTTTAGCCGGATCATCTTCCTTTAATTTAAGCGCTTCAAAAATAGCCTGAATCGATTCCTCTTTGGCGTCCTGAATAAAACCGCAGGTATTAATGATCAGCACATCCGCATCCTGCGGTCTCTCTACCACATTAAAGCGGTTGGTTTCCAACTGCCCCATTAAAACTTCGGAATCAACGGTATTTTTGGAACAGCCCAGCGTAGTTATATGTATATTCTTCATTCGTTGTTAAATAATCCTTCAACAAATTCTTTGGCGTTAAACAGCGCCATATCTTCCTTTTTTTCGCCCAGACCGATGTAGCGCACCGGAATGCCCAACTCCCGCTTAATGGAAAGCACTACGCCGCCTTTTGCCGTACCGTCCAGTTTGGTTAAAAAGATGGAATCCACCGACGAGGCTTTAATGAACTCCTTAGCCTGATTAACGGCATTTTGGCCGTTGCCGGCGTCCAGCACCAAAATCACTTCGTGCGGAGCGCCGGGAATCTGCCTCTCGATAACACGACGGATTTTAGAGAGCTCCTGCATCAGATTGGCTTTGGTATGTAAACGTCCGGCCGTATCGATAATTAAATAGTCTGTATTGCGCGCCTGCGCGGCGCTTACCGCGTCGAACACCACGGCGGCCGGATCGGCGTTGGCCTGATGTTTAATCACCTGGCAACCCAGGCGCTCGCCCCAAATGCTTAACTGCTCGATGGCCGCCGCCCGAAACGTATCCGCCGCCGCCAACAGCACGCTTTTACCCTGCCGCAGATAAAAATCAGCCAGTTTGGCAATAGAAGTAGTCTTGCCCGTGCCGTTTACGCCGACCACTAAAACCACCCACGGTTTTTTATCGCGTTTGATTTCTTCCTCAGGCGTAATTTCCACCAGCCGGGCAATCTCATCTTTGATCAGCGCGTTCAGCTCTTCGGTGCTTTCGAAGCGTTCCTTGCGTACGCGCCTGCGGATATTATCCAGCAGAAGCAGGGCAGTGTCTACGCCCACATCGCCGCCGATTAAAATATCTTCCAACTCTTCCAACAAACTTTCGTCTATTTTACGTTTACCGGTAATTAAACGGGAAATTTTGGAGAAAACGCCCTGCCGCGTTTTTTGCAGACCGTCCTTGGTTTTTTTATCGGTCATCGATATCATGCTCCTCATTAATCATTTTGAATTTTCAGGGTTAGCAATCGATTAGTTATCAGTTATCAGTTTTCAGTTGTCGGTTTTCAGTATTTTATTTGGCGTTAATCCTTAAGCGTTATACGCTAAAGAAGGGAAATACGATGAACGCTTAACGCTTTACCATTTTCTGATTCCTCTTTTCTTGCTACTTGCTACCTGCTACCTGATTCTTAATTATTCATTCTTAATTCTTAATTATTTTTTAAAACCGCCTCGCCGATAAGCGTATTAGCTGTGGCTTCAGATATTCTCACCTGCACCAAGTCCCCTTCGCCGGCGCCGTTTCCGGGAAAAACCACGATTTTGTTGCCGTCGTTGCGTCCCAGTAATTGACCGGGCTTTTTGCCTCTGCCCTCCACCAACACTTCGAATACTTTTCCCACATGCAGTTGATTTTTCTTAAAAGAAATATTCTTCTGCATATCGATGAGCCGCGTAAGACGTGTACTTTTTTTCTCTTCCGGCACATCGTCGGGAAATTTACGGGAAGCAATGGTATGCTGCCGTTCCGAATATTTAAACATGTAAGCGGCGTCAAATTCCACCAGACGCATCACGTTCAGCGTGTCTTCAAATTCTTCTTCCGTTTCCGTGGGGAACCCCACGATCACATCGGTGGTCAGAGTTACACCGGGAATCAGACGGCGCATACGCTGCACCAAATCCAGAAATTCCCGTTGCGTATACGTACGGTTCATCACATTCAGCACGCGGTCGTTGCCGGCCTGTAAAGGCAAATGGATGTGTTTGCAGGCTTTGGGGTTTTCGGCCACCACCTGCAGTAATTTTTCGGGGAAATCTTTAGGATGCGGCGAAGTAAAACGAATGCGTTCAATGCCCGGCACATTACTGACCAGATCGATTAAATCGGCAAAATCATATTCTTTGAAATTATAGGAATTCACATTTTGCCCCAACAGGGTTACCTGCTTAAATCCCTGCGCAGCCAACTTGCGAACTTCTTCCAGAATATTAAAGGGATCGCGGCTGCGTTCGCGTCCCCGTGTATAGGGCACCACGCAAAATGTGCAAAAATTATTACAGCCGCGACTGGTGGCAATCCAGGCATTCACGCCCGGCGCATGCTCCGGAAACACATCGCTGTAGGTTTCATATTCGGAAAGGGTCAGGGCAAATTCCTTGTCGCCGGTTTGGTACACATGTTCCAGCATCTGCGGCAATTGTTTGTATCCGTCCGGCCCGGCGATTAAATCCACCGCCGGATTGCTGTCCAGAATTTCCTGCCGCAGATTTTGCGCCATACAGCCCAGCACGCCAAAGACTACGCCTTTCTTTTCTTTCTTTAAAAATTTAAGCTGATTGATGCGCTGCCGCACCTTTTGATGCGCATTTTCGCGCACCGAACAGGTGTTCAGAAAAATAACCTCTGCCTCTTCGGGTTTGTCGGCAAAGGCGTAATCTTCCTTTTTTAATATGGACTTAACGATCTCGCTGTCGTACTCGTTCATCTGACAGCCGTACGTTTCTATATATACTTTCTTCACTCAATTTCTCCGAAAATGGTATCCTCCGCCGTGCGCAGCAAACGAACGGTACGTATTTCATTTTTAAGATTTTCATCGGCCTCAGCCTGCACCCGCATATAATTATCGGTAAAGCCGTACCAGCGGCCGTCGTGCCGCTCTTCAAACAGCACCTGTACCTGCCGGCCGATAAAGCTCTGGTAAAAGGTCGTTTTCTTGCGCTGCCCCACTTCGATCATCATGCGGTTGCGCTCTTTTTTAACGGCATGGTCGACCTTTGGTTTCAGTTTGTAGGAAGTGGTTCCTTTACGATCGGAATAGGTAAACACGTGGAAGTAAGAAACCGGTAAATCAGTAACCAGTTTTTTAGTGTTTACGAATTGCTCCGGCCCTTCGCCCGGATAACCGACCATGATATCCGTGCCGATACCCATATCCGGAATTTTCTGCGCGGCATATTCCACAATCTCGCGGAACTCGGCAGCCGTATGTTTACGGCGCATGGATTTTAAGATGGCGTCATCGCCGCTTTGCAGCGGAATGTGCAAATGACGACAGATTTTAGACGAATCCGCCATATAATCGATCAGTTTCCTGTCGACCGTAGTCGGCTCGATGGAACTGATGCGAATGCGTTGCAAACCGTCGATTGCTTCCAGCTCGCGCAGCACATCCATAAAATTTTTACCATCCTGGCGGTAGGTGCCGATATTCACGCCGGTCAGCACAATCTCCTTAAAGCCCATTTGCACCAATTGGCGGGCTTCGTTCATTATATCGTCAAATTGGCGGCTGCGCGCCGGCCCGCGCGCCGTGGCTACAATGCAAAAGGAACAGACAAAATTACAGCCGTCCTGAATTTTAAGATTGGCCCGCGTGTGCGTATCGTACAGACCTACCGATTCGATGACAAATTCCTCACGGGAAATTTTCGGCGAATGAACCACCGTGGGCTGACCGTTTTTGTGCAGATTCTCATCCAAAAAATCGTACAACTTCAGCTTGTGCTCATTTCCGATGATCAGGTCCACACCGTCAATTTGACGGATGGTATCCACGGCCATCTGGGCGTAACAGCCTACCACGGCCACAAAGGCATCGGGATTTTTACGTACCGTCTGACGAACGGCCTGGCGGCATTTGGCGTCGGCCTGCTCGGTAACGGTGCAGGTGTTAATCACTGTCAGATCGGCGCGCTCGCCGAAGGGCACAATCTCGAAGCCCCGTTCCCGCAGTGTGTTGGCGATGATGGCTGTTTCGGCCTGATTAAGGCGGCAGCCCAATGTATGTAAAGATGCTGTCGGCATGGAAAGTTTGTCTTTTTTGTAATTTTGAAAACTATTCTCTAACTCTAAAAAAACCCATTCCTGTCATTTTCCCACCACGAGAGTGGTTCCTTGCCCGTAGGGCCCACTTTGTGGCGGAACAGGGACCACTTTCGTGGCGAATCCCGCTTTAGCGGGGTGAGAAATCTTTGCAGTGTGTATGGGAGAGATTTCTCAGTCGCTCCCTGCGATCGCTCCTTCGAAATGACAAAAATAGACCTTTTTAGAGTGAAGCCACCTTTTTAAATTAAAATCAATAATTGTTAAACGCCTGTTTCTGTATAGGCATTTCCACGGCTGATCTAAAATTTTACTCAAACCAGTCCGTTAAATAAAAATCCGGCTAATATAAAATGAGCCGGATAGCAAGTCAAAACATATTCTGAGCGCCAGTAGGCTTAGGTTAGGATTCTTTACCGTACAATTCTTTCTTCAATTTATCCACCAAATCGGGATAAAAAATGGGTTTGGTGATAAAATGGTCTTTGTGCTCCGTCAGAACATGATCAAAGCCCATGGCGTGACCTGAAATAAAATAGAATATAATCCCCTTTAACGCTTCCTGCGTTTGCAGCCAGCGGAAAAAATCCACGCCGTTTTCGCCGGGAAGACCAATGTCACAAAGGATGCAATCCACTTGATGCGCCTGCAACAGGTTGCGGGCCTGCCGCGTCTCGGTAGCTAAAAGCGTCTCAAAATCTTCCTTCTCTAAATATATTTTAGCTAAAGCCCCCGACTGCGCATTGTCATCTATAAATAAAATCGTTTTCATCTTTCTTACCCACTTTCATCTCCGGGATTAATCTCTTTTACCCCTGCCGTCGGGCGACATTTTTAAATTCTGTTAAAGATTTTTACCGTCTGCGCGGATTTTTTCTTTTAGCAAACCACGAATTGCGTTATATTTGCATTTCATTGGTCAAATTACGAATATTTTGGCAAAAGTTCATATTTAATTTTTAGCACACAGATTGAGGAAATATAGATGACTTCCAAAGAGATTCGCCAACAGTTTATTGATTTTTTCAAAGAAAAAGGCCACACCTTTGTGCCCAGCGCGCCGGTTATTCCACAAGACGATCCCACACTGCTCTTTACAAATGCCGGTATGAACCAGTTTAAAGATATTTTTTTGGGGAAGGGTTCACGCAATTACACGCGCGCCGTTAATTCGCAAAAATGCATTCGCGTCAGCGGCAAACACAACGATTTGGAAGAAGTTGGGCACGACACCTACCACCATACGTTTTTTGAAATGTTAGGCAACTGGTCTTTCGGCGATTATTATAAAGAAGAAGCCATCCGTTGGGCATGGGAACTATTAACGGAGGTCTGGAAGCTGCCCAAAGACAAACTGTACGCCACCGTTTACAAGACCGACGACGAAGCGGCGGATATTTGGACTAATGTAACGGATATCAATCCTCAGCAAATTTTAAAGTTTGGCGAAAAAGATAATTTCTGGGAAATGGGTGAAACCGGCCCTTGCGGTCCCTGTTCGGAAATCCACATCGATCTCGGCCCCAAACGCTGCGACAAACAGGATCAGGAGCATGTCTGCGGCGTCAACGGCGATTGTGGTCGCTACATCGAGTTGTGGAATTTAGTATTTATCCAGTACAACCGCGATGAAAGCGGGAAGCTGCATCCCCTGCCGCAAAAGCATGTGGATACCGGCGCCGGATTTGAACGCCTGGTAGCCGTTTTACAGGATAAGCCTTCCAACTACGCCACCGACCTGTTCCTGCCGCTGTTGGAGTTCATCGGCCAACTGGCCGGAATGCCCTATGCTTCCTCTATGGAGAAAAGCGCTTACCAGGTGATTGCCGACCATGTGCGCATGCTGAGCTTTTCCATTGCCGACGGCGGACTGCCCTCCAACGAAGGCCGCGGCTATGTGATGCGCCGTATTCTGCGCCGCGCCGCCCGCTACGGCCGTAAACTGAATATGCGCGAACCGTTTATTTATAAGATTGTTCCACGCGTTGTGGAAATTATGGGCGATGCCTATCCGGAAATTGCCGAACGCAAAGAACATGTTATGGCCGTAATTAAGGCGGAAGAAGAACATTTTAACCGTACGCTGGATCGCGGTCTGGAAATTTTCGATAAAATAAAGAATGAATTAAAAGCGCAAAAGAAAATCGTGGTCCCCGGCGGCGACGTGTTTAAATTGTACGACACCTATGGTTTTCCGGTAGATTTAACGCGCATTCTGGCGGAAGAAGAAGGCCTGACCATTGACGAAAAAGGTTTTGAAAAAGAGATGGCCGCCCAACGCGAACGCGCCCGGGCAGCGGCCAGGTTTACCGCCCAGGCTATGGACGCCGACAACTGGATTACGCTTAACGACGGCGCCGATTCGAACTTTGTGGGCTACGACGAACTGGCTATCGAAACGCATATCATGCGCTATCAGATAACGGAAAATGATATTCGATTGATATTACGGGAAACGCCTTTCTACGCCGAATCCGGCGGACAAGTGGGCGATAAAGGGACGATTTCCGGCGAAGGTTTCGAACTAAGCGTATTCGATACACAAAAAGAAGGCGACCATATCGTACACTTTTGCCGCTATCAGGAAGATTTTCGGCCCGGGTCCGATAAAGTGCTGGCCGAAGTGACCACCTCGCGCCGGCGGGAAACGGCTAAAAATCATACTGCCACGCATCTCTTGCACGCGGCTTTGCGCACCGTCTTAGGCGAGCACGTCACACAGGCCGGCTCGCTGGTGGAGCCGGAGCGGCTGCGCTTCGACTTTACGCATTTTCAGAAAATTTCCGAAGAGGATTTGCTGCGTATCGAAACCATCATCAACGAAAAAATTCAACAGGATGTACCGCTGGAAATCGCGCAGGAAAAATTCTCTGAGGCCAAAAAGAAAGGCGCCATGGCCCTGTTCGGAGAAAAATACGGCGATGTGGTGCGCACCATTAAAATCGCCGATTTTAGTTTAGAGTTGTGCGGCGGCACCCATGTTAAGCGCACGGGAGAAATCGGTTTGTGCGTCATTTTAAGCGAGGCGGGCATTGCCTCAGGCGTGCGTCGTATCGAAGCCATCACCGGCGCCCGCGCCGTGGCCTACATGCAGGAATTGCGCGCTGTTCAAAGGCAGAGCGCCGCCCTGTTAGGCAGCCCGGAAAAAGACATCCCGCAGCGTTTGGAACAGCTGCTGAACGAAAAACGCCAGTTGGAAAAACAAATCCGCCAGGCCACGGCCGACCGTCTGCAATCCGATGTGGATAGCATTATCGCCGAAGGCCGCGAAATCAACGGCATCCGGCTGATTACTAAAGAATTTAAAGACGTGGACGTCAACCAATTAAAAACGTTGGGCGACCGCCTGCGTGAGAAAGCGAAAAATACCATCGGCTTGTTTTACCTGACCGAAGACGCTAAAATCACCTTTGTCTGCGTAGTCTCCGATGATTTGATAAAAACAAAAAAGCTCAGCGCCGGCAATTTGGTAAAAGAAGTGGCCAAAGTAGCCGGCGGAGGCGGAGGCGGACGGCCGCATCTGGCAACCGCCGGAGCGAAGGATATTTCTAAGTTGAACGATGCACTGAAAAAAATGGAGGAATTGCTGGCCGGTTAAGCGAATTTGCGGAGTATGCATTTACACGTCAAACTCTTTCCTCTTTGCTGTTTTTTTTGCAAATTGACCACTGAGCTCGCTGAGAACACTGAGTTTTTTTCTTTTGTCATTTGTATTTTTTCTTTTGTCTTCTCTAATACCTGATACCTGATTCCTGTTTTTTTTTATGCTAATTGACCACTGAGCGCACAGAGGGCACAGAGGTATTTTTGTTATGCCAAAGGCACGCTCCGAAGGAGTCCTTCGGACCTTCGGCATCAGTAATCAGTTTTTCTGTTTTGTCATTCGTAATTCGTAATTTTTAATTCATCATTCCCCGCTCCAATTTCCTGATTTCTGATTTCTCTTTTCTTCCTACCTGATACCTGATACTTGCTACCTCTTTCCTATTTACTTACTACTTATCACTTAACACTTACTACCTAAATTTCTAAAG
>CAZIBE010000006.1:0-37096 GCA_964536685.1 uncultured Calditrichaceae bacterium
ACGTGATAGCCCAATATTTCTAAAATTTTATTTAACTGGTCATTCATATTAAATATCTATTTTTACCGTCCCGATTTAAACGCCGGAACGCCCTATTTTGTATCGGACATACGTGAATCAGGCCAGGAACTCTACCGTTGGCAAATTTCGACTGATGTTTTTCCGGACAAGAGCGCCGAGCTGAGTTTTAACGGACTGGAAGATATCCCCGACGATAAGGATGTTTATTTAATCGACCGTGTTGGCGCTAAAACGCAGAACCTGCGCTTGATGAATTACTATTCTTTTACGCCGCACAGCCATCAGCGCAACTTCGAGCTTCTCGTAGGCAAGCACGAATTGGTGCAAGAAGAACTGGCAAAAGTGCAGCCGAAAACCTATCATTTGGGCAGCAATTATCCCAATCCTTTTAATCCGCAAACCAACATCCCGGTGGCCCTGCCCAAAGAAAGTACTATAGATTTGAGCGTATATGATGTGCTGGGCAAAAAAGTAGCTACGGTTTTTTCCGGTAAAAAGGAAGCCGGCCGTCATCTGTTCCGTTTTAATATACAATCTGTAACCGGGCGTCATTTGGGATCAGGCGTTTACTTTTACCGTCTGGTCATACAGGGGCAGGCTGTAGTAACTAAAAAAATGATGCTGCTTAAGTAGATTTCCCCAAAAAATGAAAGGGAGTCCTTTGGGATTCCCTTTTTTTATTCCACTAAAACCGACCACACATGGCGCCGCCGGTTAAACCGCAACAAAAATGTCTGGCCGTGTTCATCCAAAATTTTAAAATAATCATATTGCGGCTGCCAGGGATGCACGCCGGCGGCGTACCAGCGGTCCAGGATTTCCTTTACGCTTATCTGCTGCCCGTGTAACACAAACGAAAGCGGCGCTTCATCGGGTTTATAGCCGCTATAGGTTTTCACTTTTATGATTTCAAAAACCATGGTTTGGCCTGCAAATTATCTTTTTTAAAATAATGAGATTCTTTCGCCTGTTCAAAATTAAAATTTGCAGACAAGCCTATACATCTGACAGCCCTTTTTGTCAATATGTCAAACGTCTGAAAAAGTACAACTTCTTGCCGTTTACGTCTATATCCAAATATGTATTGTTTTTTTTAGATTTAAGCCATTTGTCGAGATTTTGGCACAGCGCTTGTATTAAAGCAGAACGAAATAGAAAAACAAGACCAAACTAAAATAAAGGAGGTGTAACTATGGCACTCGTAAAATGGAATCCCATTCAGGACTTAGCAAGCTGGGAACGGGAAGTGAGCCGTATGTTAGCTGATGTGTTAAATCCTGAAGTTCGTCTGTTCGAAGACATCAGCCATGTTGTACCCGTCCTTGATGTCGAAGAAACAGACGATGAATTTAACCTTTCGGCAGAATTGCCCGGAATGAAGAAAGACGACATAAAGATTACTTTTCAGGATAACATCCTGACCATCAGCGGCGAAAAAAAGATGGAAGATAAACGCGAGGGTAAAAACTACCATCGCGTGGAACGCAGTTTCGGTAAATTCTCCCGCTCCATCGGTATCCCGGCCGGCGTAAAACTGGACAAGATCGACGCCGAATACAAGAACGGCGTGCTTTATGTACGCATTCCCAAAGCGGAAGAAGCCAAGCCCAAAAAGATTGATATTAAAGTTAAATAAAACACTCCATTCAACCTCACATACTACAGCAGGCAGGCCATAACGGCCTGCCTTTTTATTTTAAGGATTAAGCCCGGTATGGCATTCGGTACATAAAGTTTCTTTCCAGGCTTCGTCGATATCAACCGGATGTTTAAATTCTAAACTTTGCCCGAACGAGGCAAATTCCATATTTCCTTTTAGTCCCTGAGCATTAATCAGGTGGCATACGGTACATTTACGCGGAATCACCTTTCCACTATCACTTATATGGTTACCGTTATGGCAACGGAAGCAGCCATTGAACTCCAAATGGCCAATGTTATTGGGATGTACGCTCCAGCGCACTTTCATTTCGGGGAAAATATTTTGTTTGTAGGCGCTCTGCAAACCATGAATGGCTCTTTGTATGAGAACAGAGTCATGTTCTGCTACTTCCGGGTAGTTTCCATTATAAAAAGACTCAATACCACGGGCAATAGCTTTCATAGCGCTATCTGTAGTTCCATACTCCGGTTCACAAAGTTCCATCGACAACGATTTTATTTCCGGCAAGGCTTTTGGAATGCTGTCGGTAATAATCTGGCTGTTCACGAAGAAAGACGGCGGCCGATAGTCATGTGACGGCCGGTTATGGCAGTCCATGCAATCCATGATCCGTTTTTCACCCGTTGCAATCAGAGTGCTATCCGGCGGGTCCTCTTCATCGACAAATGTTTGCTGTTCACCCGTTTTCAGGTTTGTATAACGCACCCAGGGTATATCCTGCCGACTGGAATCTGCAGCAATATACTCTACGCGTACATCAGGATTGATGTGCCAGTGAATTCCCTCACTCAGTCCCAAAGAAGAGTGCCGGGCGCCCAGTTTAAGAGTTAGATCAATATTCCATTGGGTATTTTTTTCATCCGGCAGGAAATGAATTTCGTTTTTTTGATGATAGGTATAAAATTTTTGCGGCCAATGGCAGCGTTCGCAGGTTTCTCTGGCCGGGCGTAAATTTTTCACAGGCGTGGGGATGGGTTTGGGATATTTGTGAAAAGTTACGGAGTAAACTTGGTAAAGCCCGGAAATCTTTGAGCGTACATACCAATTAGCTCCGTTCCCTACATGGCACTCCACACAGGCAACACGGGCATGAGCAGAGTGCTGGTATGCGGTATATTCCGGATTCATCACAGAATGACAAAGCTGTCCGCAAAACTGAACCGATTCCGTAAAATGAAACGCTTCGTAACTGCCGATGGAAGTCATAAATATGAACACCAAAGTGCCAAGGATAAAAATAAAGAAAGCATTACGGTGAGCAGTAATGTTTAAATTAATACTGGGCCACTGTTCTTTTTCTGCTTTCTGTCTTTTGTGTTCCATGATCATACCAATGGGAATTAAGATTAAGCCGATCACCAGGATTGCGGGTAGAATAATATAGCTGATTAAGCCCAGATAAGAGCCACCGCCTCGCGATGCCTGAATGAGAACCCATATAAAAATTATCAGTAATAGAGAAATAATAGAAATAGTAACTCCGGCTATTGAAAGCCAGTTCTTTGCGGATCTGGGTAATTTAACTTGCATAATATCTTCCTGTTAATAAATTTGAACATTTTCCATTTAATTTCATTAATTATTCCTCTTACTTGCAGTTAGAGTGATTTTAGACAGCATAATTTTCATTTGCAGCTCAACATATCCTATGCATTATTGTGTATTACGATTTATTTGCTGTTCTTTTTGCCCAGACTTCAGACGAAAGCGTGAATATATCAACGATAATGCCAATAAAACCACACCTAATATAATGAATGAGAGTATTCGGTAAACGGGCTCCAATCTGATTAAATCGGACGTTAGAACATAAACAACCGTTAATAATAGATTTAAAAGAGCCATCCAGCGATATTTTTTATTCTTTAAAATAACACTGACGATATAGTAAAAAATGCTTAGTCCGGTCCAGGATAAACTGACATAGCCCATGGGCAGTATTCGATAGAATGTATAAGGAAAGATGAAAAATGCTGCGGCCAGATATACATTTCGGATCAATTCTGATTTTAATTCCAGCCGGGTTTTCTGCCAGTTTAAAATTCTGGCGCTGATTAAAGCCACAATGCCAAAACTTATACTGATTGCATTGACCTCTTTAGAGAGAAAAAGATAAGCGAGTAAAATAAATATATATATGATTGAATTAGCTATGATTATAAACTTGGATCGGAACCATAAAGCAGTTGAAACTACCAGTAAACTTTGCCAACTTAAATAGATAAAAAAATCCGGTGCGGAAAAGCGGGCAATGATGGCCACGGTAAGGGCCGCATATCCAGTCATAGCATAAAAGAAAGTGGAATATTTACTCTGTTCTTTAATCCAAAAGGCTATTGATAAAGCCAAAAATACAAATGTTGCGCCAATGTGTGCTACGAAGATTTGAGATTTTGGGCTTGTTAAAGTTATTGCTAAAAATAGAACATAACCAATTCCGCTATTGATTAAGGATCCTATAATAACGGTGACATTTTCAGATGCAGTATTTTTCCTGAATAAATTTCCGACTGAAAAAATAAAGAACGATGAGAGAAGAAATATCAAGCTGAAATTATAGGCATTACCTTTGGGCAAATAGATAGTAAACCAAATCAGATATATGGAATAAGTCAGCACCAGGGAATAGATGAGAAGTTTCGGCCAATCATATTTTAATATAAAGTATATCGCTAAAATATCCAATACGGCAACATAAATCAAAAACAACCACGGGGCCTCTCCGACAAATGCCGTACAATAACCAAAACAGAAACCAAGCCCCATAAGAAAAGGCGATTGGCGGCGCACCGCAATGATGAGCGTAATTAATACAACGGTCGTTAACAGGAGCAATTCAATTGGCTTACTTTGTAACGCTTGCTGAAGGTGACCAAAATAGTACAATCTAAGAGTCGAAAAGTATAAAAGGACCAGTCCCCCGTGACGAAAGTAATTTGAATAGTGTGCAAATGATTTATTCCACAAACCGGAAAAAACGAGCATTACGACAGCTAAGGCATATCCGCTCATCGCCGGCACTATAGACAGAATGTTTTTATAAGGATAGATCAGCAAAAAGCCGATACCCAGAATGAGTATGAGCATGCCGACTTTTGCGAACCAAAATTGTCCGATATTTAACTCCAGGGCGTCTTGATTTTGTGAGTTAAAGCCAGTGTGTAAACGGACATCGTCGTCCCGAAGATCTTGGTCCGCCGAAGCTATGTCCAGGTGTGCTTCAATCCGTGATATACGCTTCTCAAGTTTTCTAAGGGCCGTTACTATTGATTTTAAATTATCGTCAGTGTTCATGGGATTAAAGTCGTTAATATTTTGTCTACGATGCCGTACATTTGAACCATTGTTTAAATATAGGCTCACCCGGGAACAGATAAACTATATGTTGATCCAACCAGCTCCCGGGCCGGAATAGAATTACTATCCGCATTCCTGCCATTTAACTTCAGACCTTTAAACAGGTGTCTACTCTAAAAACATGTTTAAAAAACGTTAAAACGGTTCTCTAAACTTTTTAGGCATTTTAGCCCGCAATTTAAATTGTGGGCTATTAATTAAAAGTGTCATGAAACCGTTTCTATCGGATTCTGCACCTAAAAAGGTGAGCATATTTTAGTTTTTGGTTTGAACTTAAATATGCTTTTTTAATAATAATCCGCCACATTGGTTATAGCATAAATCAGCGGCAATCTGCTTTTACTGATTACCGCTGATTTAAAAACTTCAACACGGGGAATGGTTGAATTAAAAAACGTCTATTTTACCATTAATATGAAGTTTTTTATTAATAATATTAAAATTTGCATCCACTACTTTGCCATGACAGGCATCGCACGTATTATGAGCGGCATGCCCCTTCGGCGGCAGGTCATGACATGTTCCGCACGCGGCCTGGCCGGCATCGACATTATTCCAGATCATTTGGCGATTGTTTCCGACGATGACAAAATCGGTATAAATCCATTGAAACGTGCTTTTATCCTTGCTAAAAGCGAATGAGCCATGACAGTACACATTTGCACAACTGGCGCTCTGATTGTCCCATACTGGATGTGTTTTGCCCGAATCGGCTGCAAATTCATTAAACACAACCTCTGCAGGTAATGATCCATCGATGTGCCCGATGTCGGAATAAGTTGCAGGCTGGATATGGCATAAATTACAATCCCGTGTAAAAGCGGTCGTCAACGTAGTATCCTGCAAGTGTGCCTGATGCGCTCCTACTCCAATAAAGGTTGTAGCTATATGGCCGTTTAAGTCTTTGGGCGGAGCAAAGTTCACGGAACTGCCGTGGCAGGTATTACAGGCTTCCGGCCCCTGAGGTTGTTCATGACATTTGGTACAATTTTTAGAATCGTAGCCGGCCCCTTTGTAATTACTTCCATGGCATGACTGACAACCATGGATATTCCAGGAAAGAGTTTGAGCGACGAAAGATCCGTGGAAATTATCCGACAAAGAGTCTGCCCAGCCATCAGGATGTGGGTAAATATTGTGGCAACCTTGAATATTACATCCCGGCGCCGAGTTTTTTCCCTGCAAATCTTCACCATGACAGGACTGGCACCCCTCTGTTCCCAGAACGCCGTCTAAAACCAATTTACCGTGGAATGAGGCTGAACTGGTATCTGCCCATTCCACGGGATGTGGAGATACGGCCGTAGGTTCTCTTTTTTCACTGCAAGCTGCCAGAATCAGTAACAGAATGAAAAAGTTCAGTGCTAATATTATGTGCTTACTCATATTGATACCCGTTATTTTTTATTTTTATGACAAACAGTACAAATCCGGTCAGCATTTTGCTCATGGCAAGTCATGCAATAATCCAGATTACCTTGAGCTTCTTCCTTGTGCCGGCCGCCAACTTCCGGAATTGCCCAGCCCGCTGTATGGCTATGCGGCAAGACATTATTTTCCTGATGGCAGTCTGCACAAAAGGAACGATCTTCATGACAGGAAAGGCATTCCCGTTCGTTAGCGCGCGCGTCAAAGGAATGAGTATATTCATAATTCAAAGGATGTGTGCGGCGAGTTAAATTATCTCCTTCATGACAATCCTGACAATAATTATCTGAATGGCAAGACGTACAATTCAATTGAGTTGTAGGATCCTGCATCGTTGTTGTGGCCAATAACGCATGCTCATGAATAAAGCCCTGGCCATGACTTTTAGGCTTGAGGTTATCGCCCGGCTGATGGCATGTCTGGCAGGAGGCAGACACGATTTTTTGCTGATGGCAAGACACACATTGTTTCATCAATGGTAGATCAACAAGTTGGCCGGTGGTATCTTTTGTGATGGACTGATGACAAGTAATACAGGTAATCCCTGAGCTGAGATGGCGCTTGTGCGAGAATTTTGGGCTGTACGCCTGAATACGTGGCAAGGCTTCAATTTCCCCGGGAGTTTTATGACATGTTGAACAAGTCTCTTCATCTTCCACATCATGGCAGTCTGCGCAGGTTTCCATGTCGGGTAAGAGGTCATCGGTTCCGGCAACACTCTCATTAACGGATGAATGACAGGTTTCACATTCAATTTCCTGAGTCACGACATGTAACTTGTGGGAAAAGTTTAAAGTTCCTGTTTGCGGCTTAGGAGCTGCCTGTAAACAGACGGCACCGCTTAGCAGGAGGAATAATAATAAGTGACGAAAAACAGAATGCATATTCTAATGCTCCTTTTGAATCCAATTCCTCATTAGTTTGAACACGATTGAACCGTTAACTTTGTTGTTTTTTATTACTGTGAAAAAAATATTTCAAGCTGAACAGTCCCCGAAAATCATGTTTATAGTAGCTGTTTACCATTCCCTGAATTCTTCCTCCGATGCTCAGCATCTGGAAGGGCTTATAATCCACACCAGCGGAAAAAGCGGCGGCATCTTCGTTTACAGAAATCAAATGGCGTTTGTAATTATAGTAACTACTATGAAATATGAAAGACCATTTAGAATTTAAAGGATAAGTAATATTTCCAACAACTCCCATGTTTCTTCCATTATCTTCCAAGTGCAATAACAGTCCTAAATATCCCCACCCAGACGAAATACCCGCTATTACTTTATTGCTCAAATTGCTTCCATAAACAGAAAGTAAATAATCGAAGTTAGCCCGATACTTGCCAAAGCTGTAAGAGACTCCAGTCCGTATCTGGCTGAAACCTTCAATCTCAAATATCTGGTACAAGAAATCCTCATACAATCGCGGTTTCTGGGCGCTGATTTCTCCGTGAATTATCCATTTATTGACATAATAATCTGCTCTGAACCGCAAACGTTGGTACGTAGAATGCAACAGATCGATTTCGGCATCAGCCGTGTAGTAAAAAGAACCGGCCATAGTTCCATTGAGCGAAACTCCCATCTGTTGCCAGATTTTTTGCCCGTTCTTTGCTTTTTGGAAATAGCTGACTTGAGTTCTAAACGCTGAGAATGCGTACGAGCCATATAGACCGACAGCGTTGTTGTCGGATGGGTTTTGTATTTCCGCTTTCCGGCTGTAAGGTACTGTTGTACCTGCCACGACCAATACTTTTATCCGTGAAGCCGGCCGAAAACCAAATAAAAGCGCATCAAGCGAGCCCCGAATCACCCCATAATAGGTGAATTGCCGTCCCAATCTTAAGTGGTAGCGGGCCTTGGCGGCCTTCCAGTCCAGATAACCATTATAAATACGATTATCCCAACTGGCTGTTTGCCCGATCCGGGCAAAACGCAAGTAAGTTTTAAAATATAGTTTGTGGCCTGGAATCGGCGCTATTTTAAATTGAACGCCCTGATAATAATCCAGGTTGGAAGTATTATCCGAAGCCTGCCAGCTATATAATGAGGATGACAAAGAACCATCGTATTTAATCTGGGCATTAAGCCGGTTATGAATTGCCATCGTTAAAAGTGAAGCCAAAACAAGCAAACTAAATAGTCTCATTATATTAATTCCTTAAAAAATGTTACGATTACTTTTTTTCGATCTGCCTTAATTTTATATAGAGAAATATAATCAAAAGTGTAATAAAGAGCGTGGCTATACCAAAGCCTTGACGCCTGAATTTACTTTCTTTGATTTCAGAAATAGCCAGTTTAATTGCAGCCGTACTCTTTTTGATGCTCGTATCGGTTTTTTGTTTTACTTTAAGAGAATCAAAAGTATGCACAATTGTCCTTGAGTGGATGATAGCCTGGTGCGCATCCTGTAAAAGATATCCTAAATCCACGTCATCCATTCCAATTCTGCGCACCCGTGTTAACAGGATGCGCGCGGAATCATATAAAGCCACAGCATGATTAATGTTCACGGAAATATTTTTAGCTACCTGAAATCCTTCATCTCCTTCATCATGGCAATTTAGACAAACCGATTTTTCTCCGGTACCCACCATTTCATCGGAAGGCTTCTGGATTAAGTGATTGTTGTGGCATTCTTCACAGGCATGCAGGCCGGTTTCCCCAAATATTTTGCCCATTTTAGAAGATAAAAAATACTCTTTGTTGTTTACATGGCAATTTCCGCAAATATAAGCGATTGAATTTACGCCTGGGGGCATTGCACCATGGTTGCCATGGCAGTCGTTGCAGGCCGGTGCGCCGGTATCCTGATTTTTCAGCAGTGCAATTCCATGCACACTTTGCTTGTATTTTTGCAACTGGTCAGTTGGAATGGAATACTGCTTCATATACTCTGCATCGCTGTGACACCGCCCGCAAGTAGCCGGAACATTTATCGGATAAACTGTCGAGCGGCTGTCAGAAACCCGGTAAATGCTGTGTGCTGTATGGCAACTGGTACAAACCGCAACTTTTTGATCTTTTTTTAACAGAAGCTTTCCGTGCATGCTGGTAAAATACTGCTCTTCCTGATCGGTGGGGATGCCCGGTTTATACTTGCGCATAAATTTTATATGGGAATGGCATTTTCCGCAAAAAGCCGGTATCTCTTTACGTGCAGGTACTCCTACAAATCCTTTTGCGGGATTCATGGCTTCATCGGCATCTGGAGCAAAGCGGTCGCCGCCGTGGCATCCGGCACAGGATAATCCCTCCTGAATATGAATATCTTCCATTGTAAAATGTTCTGGCAGGGCATCATTTTCGGTATGGCACCGGATACATTGATCTTTCTGAACAGCAGTAGATGATTCCTGGCCCAGGGCGAATAGAGGTACGCTTAAAATAACAAGCACTGAAATAAAAATATTAAACTTCAAAAAGCGTACAAAAAAGTGCATTGAAAGACCTCTTATAGTATATATCCTAAAATTGTCATTATTAATATAAACACTATCAACAACACTCCGATTAGTTGCATTAGCCGTGGCCGTTCGCTTCCTCTGATTTTAGCATCCCAATAGGGCGTTAAAAACCACCACAGCCCCCCTAACGTGAACAGCAGAATACCAACCAGTTCGCCCTCTAAGGTAAACAATTTTGCCGGAAAAAATTTTAAACTCTGAAACATAAACATAAAATACCATTCAGGGTGTATGCCGGCCGGTGCAGATGAAAAAGGATCAGCCTTTAGCCCCAAATCCCAGGGAAAATAAACCGCAAGGAATAAAAGAACATCCAGTACAAATAACCAAAGTAAGGCATCACGCAGAAAAAAATCAGGGAAAAAGGGGATTGATTTTTTCTTGTCTAAAGGAAGTTTTTTGTAAAATTCAGGCTCATGCATTCCTTGTATTTGGATAAAAGCCAAATGAATAGCCAAGAATATACTTGTTACAATCGGTAAAATGGAAATATGAATATTGTAAAATCGGGCTAATGTTGCTTCTGTGACGTCAGGTCCGCCCCGGAGGAATTCTTTAATCGGTTCTCCTACAACAGGCACAACGCCGATTATATCCGTACCTACTTTTGTGGCAAAAAAGGCTAATTCATTCCATGGCAACAAATAACCGCTAAAACCGAATCCCAGAGCCAGAGTGAACAGTAAAAATCCGCTGATCCAGGTTAATTCCCGCGGCTTACGGAAGGCCCCGGAAAAGAAGACGCTGAACATATGAAGGAAAAGAAAAAACATCAGCAAATTGGCCGACCAGCTATGGACCGAACGGATTAACCAACCAAAGCTCACCTGAGTCATTATAAACCGCACACTTTCATAGGAATGATTAGCGCCGGGCTGATAATAGGTTAACAGTAGAAAACCTGTAGCCACTTGTACGGTGAACAGAAACAAGGTTACGCCTCCGGTGTAGTACCAAACGGAATGTCGGTGCATTGGAACGCGTTTATGTTCTATAAAGTCAAAAAACGATTTTAGATTGAACCGTTCATCAAGCCACTTTATTATATTATTATCTGTCATCTTAGGCATTTTAACTTATCTCTTTTTGACCAGATATTAAAAGTTCATCTTTAACTTTTCTCACATTCATTTTAGTTAAGGGCCTGGGAGGGGGACCGGAAATATTTCTGCCTGTCAAATCGTAGAGACCATTGTGACAAGCGCACCATATCTGTCTTTTGTCTTTACGATATTGGACGATACAGCCCAGGTGTGTACAGGTGGCGGTGAGGGCGACAAACTCTCCATCTGGCTTATGAATTAAAATAACCGGTATTCTCCCATAACGGATAATCTTACCGCTGTCTACAGGGAAATCGGATACTTTCCCTGCTTTAACCGTCCCTACTGTAGTTTCTATCCTTTTGGGCGGCTTTAAAAATTTTATAATCGGGTAAAAAACACTACCCAACCACCCGATAAGACTAAAACCTAAAAACGCGTTAATGAATTTTCTGCGATTTATTTTACTCATATTTAAACTTGTTTTTAAAGTGAACTTATTGGAATAATTAGAAAAAAGAACTCCACATATTAGTAGACTTTCTTTATAAAAACTTCTATTTTTTTAAAGCACTGGTTCTAAACCCATTACTGTCTAAACGGAGCATTTTTCCTCTTTCTGTTCTTAACAGTACTTCTTGCAGGCCGGAATACAGTTCCATATTATCAGGTTCTTTTTGGATGAGCACCCGGTAGATTTTTTCCGCTCTGTCCAGTCTGCCTAAAATCCGGTTACAATTTGCAATTCTGCGGAAAATAAAATTGTTCGTTAAAAGATTCTGCCCGACAATTCGATCGTATAGTTGGAGCGCCCGACTGTATTCTTTATCGTAAAATAAATTATTAGCCCGATGCAGTGCGGCAAATTTGTACTGTTTATCGAGATGGGCAGCTATTTTTAAATTTTCTAAAGAAGCTCTTCGATTTCCTTCCACGGCAAATTTTCGGGACAATAAATAAAAGGAAGGTGCGTCGCCCGGGTATTTTGTTTTAAGCAAAGCCATCGTTGAATTAATATCTACCGACGTTTTGTCAAATGCCGCCCGGTAAAGCTGGCGGTGTAGTTCCATTAATTGTTTTGCTTCTGCAGACAGACCGTACCCTGCTTTAATGCAGCGCTCCAAATCCTGCCCCATAAAACGCAGCGATAGGGTATTATAGCCGTCTTCTAATGAGTAACAAATCGTAACGATATCGGCTTTGAGCTGCTTTTGTTTTAAGCGATTAATAAAATCCCCCGGCCAGAAGAGCGGATTGGTTAACCGTTCCAGAAAAAGGGCGCTGTTAAAATCAAAATAATCCGTATCGATATCCAGAATTACGGGATTTTTAAACCGCGGAATATTTACCATAGAACAAATATAAATCGGTTTTCCGTAGAGCGTCCCTTCCACTCTTTTTAATTTGGTATTAATTGTAAAAGAATTAATCTCAGAATCGGTTATATGCTTCTGATACAGCTTCAGGCCTTTTCTGAACATTCCCAGCCAACGTTGTGTTAAAATTTCTTCATCCGGTACAACCCAGTAAAATTTGCCAATTGAATTATCCTTTAGCAGTGGATAAATCCAGTTTCCCACATGTAAAAATTTCTTTCCGGGGATATAATATTCATAGGGAAATTTTAGAAATGAAGATAAACTATCCGGATTGGAGTTTGAGCTGACTAATTTAAGCTCATTAGAAGGAATCCAGTTCAAATCTATATGAGCATCGAAATGAAGCAGCGTCCTGTTTTTTACATTGAGTTTTTTGTAAACAATAAATGCCTGATTATGATTCTCCATTAAAAATACATTTTTAATCGGATCTATCCCAACCTGGCAACAGTCGTCATCGTTTTTATGCTCGCTGCATGAAATCAGCAAAGCAAAACAGAAAATGAAAGCATAAATAAAAAGAAAGTTTTTCATTTTATTAAAATAAGGCTGCCATAGGGAATTTCGACAGCCTTATCCTTTGCTTATGTTTTAAACGTTTTATTTGACCAGCAACATTTTCTTTGTTTGGTTAAATTGCCCGGTCTGTAATTTATAAAAATATACTCCGCTGGCTAGCTGATTGCCATTAAAGGTAACGGCATGCTCACCGGGCAGCATACTACGATCTAAGAGTGTTTTAACTTTCTGCCCCAGCATATTATAAACGGCAAGCGTTACTTTTCCGGCTTTTGCCATCTTAAACTTAATCGTTGTCGTTGGATTGAAGGGGTTCGGATAGTTCTGTGACAGTTCGTAGCTCGAAATACTTGCGATGGTTTCACTGGAGATACCCACATAATCCTCAAAGCGCAGCCGTTCAAAATTAATCCCCTGATGCGCATGCAAATTGGGATAAATTCCACTGCTGGCCGGCTGGGTTCCGTTATCGATGGTAGCCACGGCAAATTTGTATTCTTTGCTCAAATCATCAAAGATTACATCGTGATCCGGGTGTCCGGTATTTAAGGCACGTTTGATCTCCACAGTCCAGTATCCGTTATTCCAAACCGGAGCGATGCGGATATCTGCTCTGTCTGAGCCGGCATCCGGCACTTTCATTACGTACTTCGGTAGTTTATCCCCAACTTGCCAGCCGGCATTGGGGTCGTAAGGCTGTCCCTGAACGGCCCAGGTGCCCGACCACGGCAACTCAGTGTAGCTATTGTCATATAATGCGCTCGGATTGGCATCATGTGTTGCTCCCATCCATTGCGGCACACCCCCCGAAAGATTGTTGTAATAACAGAAGGTCGAACCGGAGGCATCGCCATGGCGTCCGCCGTCTTCGGTTTTGGTTGTATCATAGGTGACATATTTATCATCCACATAGCCGGCAGGCCAGGAGCGCGCGCCCTTGGAATGCCACATGTCGCCATACTCATTGGGACCTAAGAATTTTCCCCAGCGTTCACGTGTATTATGACAGGTTGCCATACAACCCCGGCTATCGAAGTCTTTAATCTCTGTCATGGGCCAGAAAATTCCAATACGGTCTTCACGAACCGCGTTCGTCGAATCCGGAGTGACCCATTGCGAACCGTCAAATACAATTTCCTGGCGACGTACGGTCATGGTAGGATCGGCCCAACGGGCCATGATGTAAATATCATTATCATCATAAACCGCCTTCATCTCCACCGACATGGCGCTTTCATGAACGCCTTCTACTACCATATGAACGGTGTCTGTCGGGGCCGCTGCCCAGGCAGGGTCGCTAACTTGGCCGTCTAAAACCGGCGGTTGCGTTGTCTTTTTAGCTTCTAAAATGCCGCCTTTTTTATCGGTAGTAAACATATCAAAATATAGCTTTCCCCATTCCGCAATCTGCACATCTTCAGGATTGTTCCAGGTAGCAATCAGCGTGTCTTTTACCCCTTCGCCGTAGGCATTGTTGTTATGGCAGGTGGCACAGCTGTTCGGCATACCTCCCTCAGCCTGATAATCGAGTGTCTTCAGGGGCGAGATGGTTTCAAAAGTGTGTGAATGAATGTCGTAGCTAACAGCAGATTTGGCAATTTTGGGCATATGACATTTACTGCAACGTGAAGCGCCGGAGTTTTCGGGATCATAAGGATGCTTGGTATGCTTTTGAACAACTGCAGCGATAGCATCGATATTGGAGGCATAATCCGCTACCATTTCTTTGGTAATATCCCCAAAATCACCGTGGGTAGAATGACAGGCCAAACAAAGCGTGTTATTGTCATTCTCGGTGACAATTGTAATAGGATTATTATTGGCGTCTTCTTCTATAATGCTTTCTACCATATGGTGCTTTCTGTTATTGTGAACATCATGGCATTCTGTGCAGCGCACCTGATGATAAGCAAATGTCGGCTTGGAACTTTCGTAAAAATCATAAAATTGCTGATGATGCTTTTTAGAATTCACACCATCCGGCCAGTAACCGCCACCGTCGGAATAGAGATTTGCTACTGTATCGCCCGGCAGCCAGCCGGTCATTGTATCATCATTATATGGAAAGCCGAAATAATTATTCGGCAGGCTCTTGCCGCGGGAATGACACATCCCGCAGATATTGTTGGCCTGCTCTGTACTCATTCCCGCCGGATTAATTATTTTGCTTTTGTCTCCGGTAGCAGCATGGTCGCCGCCCTCTCCGTGGCAGGTTTCGCAACCAGTATTAATTTGATCCAAGGCGCCGTCGCCGTCCAGGTCAAATACATTATTATCATACATACTCTCTGTGGTCGGATCAATTCCGGCGCCGTGAGAAACCCATTCGCCGTCTGCTGTTTGGTCCAATGTTAAACCGGTAACATGGCAGCCTGCACAGCCCTTGGATAAACTGCGGTTATTCAGTGCCGCATCGGTTTTAGTAGACGTTGGTGTGTAAATAGGTTGATTACTGCCGTCGTACCAGGCGTCGGGATGATAAAGTACATATTCATGCGTCTTTTCATTAAACTGAATCGGCGAAATGTAAATATCTGCCGATTCACCCTGTGATGTGTTGATCTTTACTCCATAGCGCTGTTTATATAATCCGCTTCCCCCGTATGTAAGGTAAACGCGGTGCGCAACATGCCCAATAGTAATGGTGTAGCCATTGCTGGCATCATAAGCCAAAATGGGGGCATTCGGCTTGTAAGGATCGAAAACGCTGGATATGTTGTTGAAATTCAGCCCGTCGTGAAAATCATCAATACCATTTTGATCGTAATCGCAGATAATGCCTTTCAGATTTTCCATACTGTGAGCATCATCCAGAACGACTGAATAACCGTTGGCGTGCATGGAGGTGCGCCAGCCGGTAGCATCGCCTAACGACGCATTGTTATGACAAGTGAGACATTTTTCCGGGCCGACAAAGCTATTGGCCAAAGCCAGTCCTGTGAAAAGGAATAATGTCAACAACAAAAAGTAACTTTGTTTCATAATCTCTCCTTTATTTTGTGAATAACTGCATTAAAATGTAAGACGTTGTTTTTTCAATTTTTTAATAATTGAAAAAACTGCCTCACATAATTCATTTGCCTCTATTGGTTTATGAGTGTAAAATTGCACCCCCAATTGAGTGATTCGGCGCCCTAATTCAATTCCGGGATCCGAAGTAAGAAAAATCACCGATACATTTTCATTAATATGCTTAACAATTTGAAGGACTAATGGACTATCGGGGTGGAGCATATCATCATCTATGATTACCAGTTCCGGTTTAAATGAGGTTAATGCAACTCCGACTTCATTCAAATCTTTGGTTTCTCTTACAGTCTTAATCTGGTTCCTTGTGGTCGAGAACTTGTCGGTGATCCCCTGGCAAACATTAATGTCATTAGATAGAATCAAAATTCTCATACCTTATTTAGACGCAATTCAAATGCCAAAGTTATTTTGTTAGTGGAGGTCAGTATTGTTAAGGCCATCTTATCTGTAAATTCTTTAAAAATAATCTGCTGTATCGAAGAGTCATAAAACATGGCGCCGTTGTTTCAAGCTTTGCGAGGTTAAATAATGAGACATGTATGACGCAGTGGGACATATATGAGACAATTCTGTCCAATTATTTTGGGTAGAACAACAGCAGCACTGGAAATTACTTTATTCGGAATAATCAACTCGGGCAAACGGCAGGTTGAGCTCATTAAAAAGAAAATCCCACCGGTAAAACCTGTGGGATTTTCTGTTGTTAGAGACTAATGATATTATTTAACAAGAATCAGTTTTCTGGAAGAAGAAAAGGATCCGCTGCGCATTTGAATGATATAAATACCGCCGGCCAGGTTTTCTGCATTAAAGGTTGCTTCGTAATTTCCGGCAGACTTTTCCTCGTTTATTATAGTTTGTATTTTCTTACCGGTTACGTCGTACACTGTTAACTCAACATGGCTTCTACTTTTAACTGAGTAAGGAATACGTGTCGTTGGATTGAAAGGATTGGGATAATTTTGACCAAGAGCATAATCACCAGGTACTGTTTGTCCGGGAGAATGAATACCAACGGCTTTATGCATGTCTTTTGCTGCAGCTAACGCTTCGGTGGCCGTCATATTAGGAATCGTATCCGTGGAAGAGCTGTTATGGCAGCCCAGACAAGCGAACTGAACATTCAGCGCCACGCCATAATTCGGATCAACCCGTACATTGGATCCATCTTCGGTAAAGATCGAGAGTGTGTCCACGACTTCAATCTTAAAAATGTGTGAACGTACATCGCCCTGAAAACCGCTTTCACCCTGAGTGGCGCCCGATTTGGCCGCATACGGCATATGGCAATTTTCACAATCCTTTGTGCCTGCATGGTTGATATTCGCTGGTTTGTCGGTATGGCAGGAAGCACATTCCAATTTGATGCCATCCCCCCCCCAAAGGACGCGTTTATGGGGATCGTGGCAGGTAACACAGTTTAGCCCGGCACTTTTGTGCGGAGAGGCAGCAAATTCATCCCATTGTTCATGATGCTTGATAAAACCGCCACTGGAATTAATGGGCGATGTATAGCTGCGGTTGTGACAGGTTCCGCAAAGGAAATTTACATCATTACTTGCAGCATCGGGTCTGGCAGTATCACCGGGCGCATAAACCAATCCGCCAATAGAGTTATCCAAATGAGCAAACTCATATACTCTGTCAATATTGGTTGTGCTTGGAGCGGCGGCATGTTCACTACCGGGGCCATGGCAGGCTTCGCAACCAATGCCGCTTTCGGTAAAAGTTCCTAAACCGTCAACGCCACTTAGCCATGTTCCGCTGGTATCTCCTCCGGTCGTATGGCATTTAAAGCAGGAATAGTTGTATTTTTTATTAGCATCGGTTTTGTGGTAATCTACCCAGCCCCGGTTTACTCCGCCATAAAAATTAAACTGATTATGTCCGGAAGCCGGATCAATAGCGCTGCTGCCCGTCCCAACGATAATACCGTCGGTACCAACAAAACGCGCTTTCCAGCCGAATCCTCCGATAACCCCGGCTATTTGATCCCATGAATGTGGCATGCTCCCAAGGCTGTCCATCCACATATCTTCGAAATTAACCACAAATGGCGGATATGTCGGCGGTTGATTGTCATGTATGACTGAAAACTTATAGGGATGGCCTGAGTTTGACCAGTCATTATAATAGGTGGGATGACATGTCTGACAGGTTTGAGAACCCACATATGTAGCCTGGGCATACGACAAATTTGTCAGCAGTAACAGGGTGAATAAGAACCACAGTAACTTCTTCATAAAACAACCTCCTTAATTAATTAGAACGTTAATGAGTTTATGGGTTTACATTTCTTCCAATTATGTAATTAACAGCAAAAAAATTGTTTCAACCTGAATACCCCTTCCAGCACTTAGAGAAGGTTAGTAAACAAATTTAATGCCAGAGCGTAAAGAGGGATTTTATTTTTTTAACACGTATTCTAATTTGTTAAAAAATATATTTTTACGATAAAACGATAAGCTGGGGGGAAAGGGACTAAACAGAAATATAAGTGAAAATAACTGGGACAAGCATGTCCCAGTGTGACGTGTGGTAGACAGTTTCCAATTGAAATACGGTTAAAATACAAATAATATTTTCTCTTGTAACTATCCAAAATTTTTATAACTTTTCTAAAACTAAGCTTAATTACTTTGCACCACAGAATCGTTCGGGAAGATGACATGGGGGCAAAACACACAACATCATTTGATGCCAATCCCGGGCATACAAAGTGAAGAATAAAACGGGGCAGGCCTATATCCTGTCAACAGATAATAAATATAAAGGTGAAGCGTTGAAATCAATAAAAAGCCGATTTGTTTTATTCTCTCTTATACTCATAATATTCAGTGTGGGGTTTCCTACATATTTTTTACTGAAACAATTTGAAAAAAACTTTCAGGAGCGTTCAGAAATTATGATGGAAACCACATTGAATGTGGTTTCCAACGGAATTAATACAATGATGTTGTCGGGTCAGGATAAGGATATTCAAAAAATGATCAGCCGCTTATCCAACAACCCAAACATTCGCCATATCCGAATCTACGACAGTACCGGAACTATACAATATGCCACCAATCCGGCGGAAAAAGGCAGAAATATATTCAAAATTGATCCCAATCATCAGAGCCTGAGCGGAACGCCTTCTTTTTTCGAAAAAATCAAATCAAATCAAGCTTATATAACAGCTCAACCGATAATAAACAAACATGCTTGTCAAAGATGTCACGGATCAAGCAAAAAGATAATTGACTTTTTAGATATCGATACCGATTTGACACAAGCGGAAGAATATTTTTTCACCGGTTACCGCCATACGCTGTTTCTGGCGATTGTTACTGTCTTGTTTCTGACAGGAGGCTTTTATTATCTTTTTTACCGTTTTGTCGAAAGTCCTCTGTACAAGTTCAAAAATGCAATTAGTGAGGTTGAACGTGGGAATTTTAATACCCATTTGCCGCCTACAAAATATAAAGAATTAAGCCAACTGGGGCAGCATTTCAATCAAATGTTAAATTACCTGAACAAATCCCGCGAAGAGATAGAAGTATTACATTTGAGACAATTGCAACATGCCGACAAATTAGCCAGCCTGGGGGAAATGGCTGCTGAAATGGCTCACGAAATCAACAATCCCGTAGCCATTTGTCATTCGAGGATTGATTACCTGCGAATGGAAGCCGACGATAATTCACAGTTGTTTAAATACAGCGGGGATTTAGACGTAATTTTGGAACAATTGAGCAGAGTTTCAAACATTACCAAAAATATTTTAAAATACAGCAAAAGAATCCCCAAGAATTATAAAGATATAAAATTAGTTGAACCGATTGAAAACGCTTTAATGATTCTGGAACCGCATTTATTAAAACACAAGATTGCGCTTATCAGAGATTTCAATTCAACAGAAATCGAAGATAAATTCCGGATCAGGGGAGATGCACAACAAATCGAGCAAGTTGTAATCAATCTGGTCAACAACGCTGTGGACAGCATTGAAAGCGAAGGCAAAATTCGCATTACAATTGAAGGCAAAGAGAACCAATCCGTTATGCTCTCTGTTTCCGACAATGGACAGGGAATGGATAAAGAAACCATTTCGAAAATTTTTTCCCCCTTTTATTCCACTAAGACCCACGATAAAGGAACGGGCCTGGGACTATATATCGTTAAAAAAATATGTGTTGAGCATGATGCGGATATTCAATGTCAGTCTACCATAGGAAAAGGCACAACGTTTTCCATTCTTTTTAAAAGGAGCCAGAAAGAAGCATGAAAAAGATCATGATCATAGATGATGAAGCGGAAATGTTAAACAGCATACGCAAAATTCTTGAGCGGCGTAAAGAATTTCAGCTTGAATTTCTTCAGGATGCCAAGGAAGCCTTGCGCCGCATAGGCCGCGATCCGTTTGATTTAATAATTTCGGATTTAAAAATGAAACATGCTTCGGGAATGGATGTTCTTGATGCGGCCCGGGAAAAAGCTCCGGGGACAAAAGTGATTATCATATCCGGTTACGGTACGATCGAATCAAGTGTGGAGGCCATGCGCAAAGGCGCGGCTGATTTTTTAGAAAAGCCCTTCACGGCCCAAAAATTGTATAACTGCATTGATATCGCCCTCGAAGCCGGAGCCGAACAAGGCCTTGCCGCAAACGATGATGAAGCCGGGGAAACGGATTTTGAAGGTATTATATACGGTAGCGATGCCATGCGCAAACTTTTAAAGTTGGTACGAAAAATCGCCGACAGCAACATTTGCGTTTTAATAACCGGCGAAAGCGGCACCGGTAAAGAGCTTATCGCCCGCGCGATTCATAAATTAAGCCCGCGCCGGTTGAATCCCTTTATTCCCGTGAATTGCGGCGCTTTACCGGAGCATCTATTCGAAAGTGAATTATTCGGGCACGAACGCGGCGCTTTTACCGGCGCAGTCCAAAGTAAACCAGGTTTATTAGAATTTTCAGATACCGGTACTTTTTTCTTAGATGAAATTGGCGAATTGAGCCCCGAACTCCAGGTTAAACTGCTGCGTATTTTGCAGGAGAAAAAAATACGGCGCGTTGGCGGAACTAAAGAAATAAAGATTGATGTACGCATCCTGGCGGCCACTAATAGAAATTTAGAAGATTTGGTAGAACGTGGATTGTTCCGTGAAGATTTGTACTATCGATTAACAGCAATGAAAATTGACGTACCGCCCTTACGGGAACGGGTTGAAGATATTCCCATGCTGGCGCAGCATTTTATGCAGGAAATTTGCAAGGAGGCCAACAATAAAAACTGTCGCATTTCACCGTCAGCTATTGAAAAGTTAAAAGCCTATCCATGGCCGGGGAATATACGCGAACTACAAAATACCATCAACCGGGCCTTTTATCTGCGATCTTCTGAATTGATTGAAGAAGAGGATTTCCCCTTGATCATTGCCCAAAATCAAAACGTTCTTAACAAACAACTCTTTTCCATGCCTTATTCCAAAGCAAAAGAAACAATGATACAACAATTTGAAATAGAGTATTTGAAATATCATCTTAAACTGAATAAAGGCAATGTCAGCAGAACGGCTATTTCCTGTGGCTTAGACCGCCGTACCATTCATCGTCTGATCAACAAATATCAGATTGTATTTAAGGATTAAATTCCCGTCAGGGGTTTTATACCCTTACTTTTCTCTGCCAGCCTGAAAGTACGCCTGTCCGTCAAAACGCGCTTCCGTTTCCACGCCTAAGCCGTCGGCCAGACGGTTAACAAAAGCAAAATAAGCGGCTACCGCGCAAATATCATGGATAGCTAAATCATCAAAACCGGCCTCCCGCAATCGCTCCGTATCCTCCAAAGTTACCGCTGCCGGCTCAACAGTAACCTTATGAACATAATCCAGCATCTGCACATCTTTTTTCGGCAATCCGGCGTCATGGTAATCAGCTAAAAAGCGCTTTAAGTGCCGATCCACCTGATCGTCACTCCAGCCTTCCCGCAACAACACCCTGCGGAGTCCCGCCCCGTGATGCAGAATTCAGTAGTGGCATTGGTTGATTTGGGAAACGTAAATGCCGATGCATTCGCGCTGGGCGCGTGAAAGGGGACTTTTTTTGCGCATCAGCTCTTTGAAAAATTCGTAATGCAGTTTCATTAATTTGCTGTGAACGCTGCTAATTTGGACGATGTTGTCCAAATCGTTTACACGGTTCTGCTCCGGAATGTCCTGCTGAGCAAGATATTTAATAAAGGCCATATCGGTTCTCTTCTTATGGATTAAATCGCGGTTTTGTTGGCGCTAATAATTTAGAAGCGCCGCCTTTACCATGCAACAGGCTGTTTCATGGATCTGAATAATCCACAAAATTCGGGATTTATCCAGGTCTGAAGAATCATGTTGAACAAATATATTTTCTAAAATTACCGATCGCTGCAAAATAACGTTATTTAGTCCCCCCTGATCCGTAAAATCGGGTCTGCCCCTTTATTTTATGGGGGGCTACAGGAGGATAGTTTATACTGCTTTCATCAATCAAAACATTTGTTAGAGCGCTCATATCAATGGTTTATACGATTTTTGTTACCTGTTTTTTAGGAACATTCAGACTATTTCATTGTTGCCTGCCCCACAAAAAATGCAGGCAAAACGCCGTTGACGCCTTGCCTGTTTAAATTCAAAGAAGCTTCGTTCCCTTAACGGATTACAAACATCTTCCGCGTTTGATTAAACTTATTAACCGTCAAACGGTAAAAATAAATTCCGGAAGGTAAAAAAGCGGCGTTGAATTTTACATGATAATCGCCCGGCTGCAAATATTCGCTAAGCACAGTAAACACCTTTTGCCCCAGCTGATTGTACACATCCAGGCGAGCCTTGCCGGCCTGTTTGATGCGGAATTCAATGGTCGTGCTGGGATTAAAGGGATTAGGATAATTCTGAAGTAAAGCGTTATCTTCCGGAACATGGGCCGAAACAGAGCGAATATCTGATGGAATAAAACCGTGCGGGCCTGGCCCGTTGGGCGTTACGCCATGACAGGTTTCGCATTTATCCAGCGTGCCGGCATGCCCTTGTAAAGCGATATTCTGCACATTATCCCTATCGTTACCACTGGGCACGATAGCGTGCGGTTCTCCGTGGCATGAACTGCAAAATAAACCGCCATGCCCTTTTGATTCGCGGAACAACTTGCCCGGTTCCTCAGCATAATTGGAACCGTGGCAATCCACTGCTCCGCAGGATGGCTCTTCCAGCCAGGGCTCGCGGCCGTTTTTAATGGTTCGGGCAACATTGGCTACACTGCCGTGGCAATCCTGACATACAAAATTGTGCTGGGTTTTCATAACGCCACGCAAACATTGCGTATTCGGCCCCGGATGGCATTTGTAACAATCGTTTGTCTTGTCGCCATGTTTTTTATGAATTACCTCCGAAAGCGACGGCACGCCGGCTTGCCCGCTGGTGCCCAGGGCATTGTCCGAATGGCAATCGGCGCACAGTATCGGAGTATTGTTGGGGTCAAAACCGCCTTCCCGCTCATGTTCGTTCAAAATTTGCTGCTCGCTGGTATGGCAGCCGGAACTAACGCAGTTTATTTCGTTGGAAACCGGCACCACTGGCTGTGTCGAGCCTAATGTCTGGTTATTGCCGTCATACAAAGTAAGCAAAGCTAACTGGAACGGATCTTCATTCTGCAGATCACTGTCCGTATATGGCGTCAACGGTACACCGTCCACATAAAAATAGTTATCCGTTACGGCCATGTCGCCGTTTAAACCGTTACCCTCCAAACCCACATTTGGTTCTAAATTCACGCCGAATAATTGATCCTCGTAATCCCAAAAATTAGTTTTACCGACGGAATAGGTGTTGCCCGGAATTTCATAGGAAAGACGAAATCCGGAAGTCATTACAGCCGGAGCGCTGTTGGCGTCGCCTACGCGCAAAACCTGGGCGCGTAAATTGTTATACGGCGGCAAGATGGCCAGTGTCGAAAAGTCTTGATTGCAGCAATGCATACCTAAATCGTTCCAGCCAATTACGATGTACTGCTGGGCAAATCCGTTGCTCAGTAAAAAAGCAAAAAACAAAATACCGATTAAGCGTCGATTCATAATTCCCCCTTATATGTTAAAAATTCTTCGGTAGGTAAAAACGTGTCTTCAGATTACTTGCAAGCAGTGTGCCATAGACGTTTAACTATCAAAACAAGATGATATTGGCAGCATTAACCGGTGAATATGCCTGTTTTTCAGGAGATTCCTGCTTCTTTTTAACGAAAATTAAGACCATCATATTTCCGTCGCTCATCTGCCTTTTAAAACTATTTAGAGCAAGCTGTGCCCGGCGTGATGCAAAATTTGCACAAGTAGTGTAAAGACGAGAAATCATTTTTTTTTCATTCATGCCGGAGCGGGTTGCTATTTATTCCTGAAAGATGTAAACTTTCCGATTCATTTAACACGGGAACAGGGCTTTTGAAACACACGCTTCTAAAAATCCCAAAATCGATTTGGTATGTTTTACTGGCGCTGACGGCTTTTCGGCTGCTGTACATCTTGTTTTTACCGCTTATCCCGCAGGAGGCCTATTACTGGTACTACGCCCGCTATCCGGATTTTTCCTATTTTGATCATCCGCCCATGGCCGCCTATTCCATCTGGCTGGGCACACATCTTTTTGGCGATACCTTCTTCGGCGTTAAATTCATGGCGGTCATCTGGGGGCTGGGCACCAGCCTGCTGCTCTATCTTACTACTATAGAAGCAGTACACTATTTCTGGCCAGAACGACAAGAAGACGCTATTAAACTGGGGCTTTTCAGCATTGTCCTGTACAATCTCAGCGTATTCGCTCATTTGTACAGTTTGCTGATTGTCCCCGACAGTCCATTGCTTTTTTTCTGGATATGGTCTATCTTTCTCTTTTTAAAAATCATACAAACGGGCCATAAAAAGTACTGGCTGCTCATCGGCTTTAGCCTGGGTCTGGGCATGCTCAGCAAATACACCATGATAGCTTTGCTGCCGGCCTTTTTTGTAGTCCTGCTATTAAAAAAAGAACTGCGGCGCTACTTGCTTTCGCCCTGGCCCTATCTTTCCCTGCTGATCATGGCGCTGGTCTTTGCGCCGGTGATTTACTGGAATTACAGCCACCACTGGGCCTCATTTTCCTTCCAGTTCGGCGAACGGGCCAGCGGATTGAAAAAGCTGCAAAGCAAATACATCGGCCAGCTTTTGGCCAGCCAGTTGGCTTTGCTAACTCCGTTATTGTTTTTTCCCTTTTTTAAAACCGTTTACGTTAGTCTTAAATCGTGGAAACGCAACTTTGGTCTGTTCTATTTTACACTCAGCGGGCTTTTTATCATCGGCGGTTTCGTGCTGGTCAGTTTACGCTCGCTGGTTAAAATGAACTGGCTCATGCCGGGTTATCTGGGACTGATCATCGCCACAGCGTATCTGTTTTTTGCAAAACTCCAAAAGCCGGGGCGCTGGCTTAAAACAGGCGTCGGATTTTCACTTTTTTTGATCTTAGTGGCTCATCTGCTGCAAATCGTACCCAACATCCCCTTAGGCGAAGGCAACACCTGGAGCGGCTGGCAGGATGCCACGCAACAGATTTACCAACTGCAAAAAGAGAAAGGCGGCAGGGAAGAGTGCTTTATTTTTGCCAATTCTTACAAAAGCGCCTCGCTGCTTAAATTTTATCTGCCGGAACATCAGGATACGTATGCGCAAAATATTTACGGCCGGCCGGCCCTGCAATTCGATATCTGGGGCTTGCCGGATTCGCTGTTGGGCAAAAACGCTCTTTACGTATTTACCGATCGCCATGAATATCGCAACGATTTAAAATATGTACGGCAGGTTTTCGACAAGGTGACCTTACTGAAAACATTCGAATACCGCTTTGCCGGCAATATACACACGCGCACTATTTATTGTTATTTCGCAGAGAATTACCATGGCCCTGATTGAAAAAAAACGCGCCCTGCGCTTCATTAAATTCGGCGTTATCGGCGCTTCCGGCATTGTGGTTAACACGGCGGCGCTGTGGCTGTTTCACCGGCAGTTGGGCCTGGCCCTGTTTATGGCCTCGCCGCTGGCCATTGCCCTGGCCATCTTCAATAATTTTTCATGGAACGACCGCTTTACCTGGAGCGAGAACCGCCACCAGCGTAAGTATTCTTACGGCCACCGTTTGTGGAAGTACTATGTTTCCGCTTCGCTGGGAGGATTGATCAATTACGTCATTCTGTTAATGCTTACCGAACTGTTTGGGATGAACTATCTGATCAGCAATCTGTTGGGAATTTGGGCGGGTATGGTGTCCAATTTTCTACTTAGCGAGTTCTGGGTGTTCCAGAGTAAATAAAGGTTACTCAAGAACAGTCGGCTTGTTATCCCCCTCTGTGCAGATCGCTTTTTACACCCTTCGATTTAACATTTTTAATTAAAACACGACCTTTAAAATAGAGAGCTTAGAGCGGGCAAAGGAGGCCTTCAGTCAGGGAAGGAGTGCAAGATATGAAGTGCGTCCATTTTCTGTTTATCAGCCACAACGTTCATTTCCGTTTTGCGGTACTTGTTTTATTTCTAAGCATGCTGTGGAATGGCCGACTTTTAGCCGCCATTGATATTGACTATCAAACATTTAAATCCAGCGAACCCGGCAGGGAAGTGGTCGATCTCTATTTTACCTTAGATAACTCCCAAATAGTATTTGTATCCAGGGGAAACGGTTTCGAGGCGCAGCTGGATGTTTCGGTTTTCATATTAAATGACGGCAACTCTTTGACGGCCAGCCAGTCTACTCAACACACCATTCGCTGTTCTGCCTATGAGGAAACAACTAATCCACGAAAGACAAATTTGTTCCGTTTCCCCTTCCATCTTCCTCCTGGCGTTTATGAAGCACGGCTGCAGATTGCCGACCGCCAGAAAAGCAACGTCGAAACACGCACCGTAGCAATTCGCGTTCCTGATTACCATAGCGACAAACTGCAAATCAGTTCGCTCGTCCTAAAAACAGACGGTGTGACACAAGTTTCCCCCATATTAGACTATCATCACCCGATTGTAGATTTGTATTTTGAAACCTATAATGCCGCCGGGAAAGTTCTGCAAAGTGAAATCCGCTTTGTAACAAAAGACGGACATATTATTAAATCTATTAAAGGAAGCATGCAAGGCGCCCATGTCAGTGAAGGTTTTTCGGCAACACTATCCTTTTTCGATATTCCGCCGGGCAATTATTCGTTGCAGTTAATTCAATCTTCCGCGGGACAAAGGGCCGTTTCGCAAAAAAAGATCATCATCCACCAGTCGCCCGTTGATTTACGCTTTAAATCCTTTGCCCGGGCCGTTTCCGAGCTGCGCTATATTGCCACAGGAAAAGAACTAAGTAAATTGGAACACACAATCGAATCGCAGCAGCAGGAAGCCATAAATACGTTTTGGAAGGCCAAAGATCCTACGCCCGCTACGGCAAAAAATGAAGCTCTGGAAGAGTATTACCGCCGTATCGAAGTAGCCAACGCGCTATTCAGCAAAAACAATATACAGGGCTGGCTGACCGACCGCGGCATGATTTACATCCTGTTCGGCAAGCCGGATGTAATCTTCAGGGAGACCTCGGACGGCTTCCATGCCTATCGCCAGGACTGGCAGTACAAGAAACTGCGGCTTAGTTTTGTTTTTATCGCCTGGCGCTGGTTTGAAGATTTTCAGCTATTGGACCGTAGCTATGTGGTGGCTAATTATTTACCGTGAGGATTGGGACTGAAATTAAACTGTAGAAAATAGCTTACAGCTTGTTTAAATCAAACGATATCCCAAACCCAACCGTGCCAAGGAACATTGTATTAAAAGGATAGCCATCAAAATAGGGCGCCAAAATAATTTCCGGAGTGAGTATCAACTCGTTTCCGGAGTCCTTGAATTTGTATACCAGTGTCTCACATCCTGCAGCCAGATCCCAGGAGTCCGACTGTCCGCTATGCAATAAATCACTGTAGTAGCTAAAAGTAAGGTAGGGATAAAAACGCGCTTTTACGGATGAGCCTACGGTGAGTGAAGTAAAATAAAAGGTAGTAAATTCCGATGCATTATACCAGAACGGTTTCAGTACAATCCCGCCGGCCAGGCCATAATTAAACAAATTGTCCGGATTAGATGTGTGGGTAAACAAATCTATCACCGGCCTTGAATACCAATAAGAAAAACGGCTTTCGATATTCTTACTCAGGCCGACTCTCACAGCGCCGGAAAAGGGCGGCATATAGCTGATATTAACCGTGCCGGGATTTAGTCCCCGGGTGCTTCGGTTAGCCGTGGCACAGGCCGACATCAGCCCCAGTGATAAAAACAGGTAAAGGTATATTTGTTTCATTTGCCGCCCTTTCGGTTTTTCTTCCTAATGCAAAAACTTTACCACCCAGATAACCACCAGACCGGCTAAAAACACCATCAATCGACTAAAGCGCTGGTGCGAATGCTGATGCACCTCCGGCAGCAAATCGTCGGCCGAAACATGCAAAAATGTACCGGCGGAAAAGGCCACCAAAACACCGATCACTTCTTTGGTGGTATGTTCCAGAAAAAAATAGGTAAGTGTAGCCCCGATGGGCACCATTAAGGAAAAGGCCGTTAAATAAGCAACTAATTTTTTAGTGGAATATTGTTCCTTTATAAACAGACTGGAAAGGGAAAGCGAAGCGGGCAGCTTATGTAAAATGACCGCCAGAAAAACCACAAATCCCAGTTTGGGCACCATAATACCGGCGCCTAAAGCCAGGCCTGTAATCATGCTGTGCAAGGACAAACCGATAAATGCCGACAAGCCCACGTGATGGTACTCGCAATGCTCGGAAGGACAGGGATGGGTCATGATGAATTTTTCAAGGATATAAAGGAGCAAAAATCCGCCTAAAATTGGCAAACCCAAGTCGGAGCCAATGTATTCGGCGGCGTCGGGTATCATATGCAAGAAAGCCGCGCCTAACAGTACACCCGCCCCAAAGCTGATGAACATGTGGATTGCCCGGCTGTTCTCCTTAAAATAAACCGGAATTAATCCGCCGATCCAGGCAACGGCCACGATACTAACGGAATATATGATTAAATTCTGCAATGAATGCGCCATCTTATCTCCTTTTTGAGTTCACTTTTAAAATTAACAAATTTACTACCTTAAGCGCAAATTAAACAAAAAGTCTAATAGTGGAGTTGCAAAACAATCAGGAATTAAGTGGCGAAAATTAAAAGCCATTTATCCAAAAGAATCCAGCCCCTTTGAAATAATTCATAGTTCCCATTTCCCAATTTTAAGTTTGTCCTCAAAAAAAATCTCTTTTGTAAGTCAATTAAAAAGATATTTATTACTCTTAAAAAAGATAGTTGAAAAGCGTTAAATTTGTTTTGCCGCATTTAGATAAATGTAGTATATTCATGAAAATTTATATCAAACGACATATAATTTCCCCTGAAATTATTAAATTAATAATTTCAGCTAATTAACTAAACACATTTAAATTCGGAGCTTGTGCTATGATACGGTTTTCTAAGTTCTCTGGTTCATCGCTGGGCAAGAAAATCTACATGTCCGTACTGGGGCTGCTGTTAAGCGGTTTTTTAGTAGTGCACTTGTTAGGTAATCTTGCATTGCTCAGCCCGGATAAGGATAAGTTAAATTTATATTCCCACTTCCTTACCCACAATTTGGCAACGCCAATTTTAATTGCTGAAGTGATACTGGCGCTGTTGTTTTTGCTGCATTTTATTTATGCTTTGTGGGTGCAAATCGGTAACTGGTACGCCAGACCTATTGGCTACAAAATGGTCACTAATGCCGGCGGCGCCAGTAAAAAAACTATTTTTTCCACCACAATGATCTGGAGCGGGTTAATCATTATCGTTTTTGTGGTGATTCACCTGTTTAATTTTAAATTCGGTGAAGAAATCATGTACACCACGGCCAGCGGCCAATATATCCGCGATATGTACGAGACGGTGGTAAAATTTTACAGCAATATTTGGAATGTGGTTTTTTACGATGTGGTCATGATCGCCCTAGGATTTCATCTGGCCCATGCCTTTTGGAGCGCTTTTCAGTCGCTGGGATTGAATGCTCCGCGCTTCATTAAATTTGTTCAGGGCTTTGGCTATTTGTTTGCATTGGTTATTTCCGTGGGCTTTTTCATCATTCCGATTTGGGTATATTTGACAGGAGGGGCACAATGAAACTTGACTCTAAAATTCCGAGCGGTCCCTTGGCGGAAAAATGGGATAAGCATAAATTTGATATGAAAGTGGTTAATCCCAAGAATAAACGTAAATTTACGGTTTTAGTGGTTGGCACCGGATTGGCCGGGGCCTCTGCTGCGGCCAGCATGGCCGAGTTGGGATACCATGTTAAAAGTTTTTGTATTCAGGATTCGCCGCGCCGCGCTCATAGTATTGGCGCTCAGGGCGGAATTAACGCCGCCAAGAATTATCCTAACGATGGCGACAGCATTTGGCGATTATTTTATGATACCATCAAAGGCGGCGACTATCGCGCCCGCGAAGCCAATGTGTATCGTTTGGCCCAGGTTAGCAACGCCATCATCGACCAGGCTGTGGCTCAGGGTGTGCCGTTCCAGAGAGAATACGGCGGTCTGTTAGCCAACCGTTCTTTCGGCGGCGCGCTGGTTTCCAGAACCTTTTACGCCCGCGGCCAGACGGGGCAGCAATTGCTGTTAGGCGCTTACAGTTCGCTGATGGCGCAAGTACACAGCGGTATGGTAGAAATTTATCCGCGTCGTGAGATGGTCGAATTGGTTATCATCGACGGCAAAGCCCGCGGTATTATTACGCGTAATCTGATTACCGGTGAATATGAACGGTATTTGGGCGACGCAGTGGTGTTAGCCACCGGCGGTTATCCTCAAGCTTACTATCTATCTACTATGGCAATAAATTCAAATGCTTCGGCCATCTGGCGCGCGCATAAACGTGGCGCGGCTTTTGCCAATCCCTGTTATGTGCAAATACATCCAACCTGCATTCCGCGTTCCGGCGACTATCAGTCCAAATTAACGTTGATGAGCGAGAGCTTGCGCAATGACGGCCGCGTTTGGGTGCCCAAAAAGAAGGGCGATAAACGTCCGCCAAACGAAATTCCCGAAGATGAGCGCGATTATTATCTGGAACGTAAATATCCGACCTTTGGCAATATGGTGCCGCGCGATGTGGCGTCACGTAACGCTAAGATGGTTTGTGACGAAGGACGCGGAGTTGGTAAAACCGGTCTGGCTGTGTACCTAGATTTCCGCGACGCCATCAAAGAATTTGGCCGCGAGGTGATTGAAGAAAAATACGGCAATCTGTTTGAGATGTACCATGAGATCACCGACGAAAACGGCTACGAAGTTCCCATGCGTATCTATCCCGCGCCGCATTATTCCATGGGCGGCCTGTGGGTCGATTACAATCTGATGAGCACCATCCCCGGCCTGCATGTAATCGGCGAAGCTAACTTCTCCGACCACGGCGCCAACCGTTTGGGCGCCAGCGCGCTGATGCAGGGCTTATCCGACGGCTATTTTGTTCTGCCTTACACCATCGGCAATTATTTGGGCGGTACCAAGCTGGAAAAGGTAACTACCGATCACGAGGCCTTTAAAGAAGCCGAGGCCGAAGCCAAAGCCAAATACGATAAATTGCTGTCCATCAAGGGCAATAAAACCGTTAAAGAATTCCATAAAGAAATTGGCGATCTTTTATGGCATTATGTAGGATTATCCCGCAATGCCGAGGGCTTAAACAAAGCTCTGGAAGAAATTCCCAAACTGCGTGAAGAGTTCTGGCAGAATGTCAAAGTAGTCGGTACAGCCGATTCTTTGAATAAAAACCTGGAATTTGCCGGACGCGTTGCAGATTTTCTGGAATTAGGCGAATTGATGGCTAAAGACGCCCTGCACCGTGAAGAATCGGCCGGCGGCCACTTTCGCGAGGAGCATCAAACCGAAGAGGGCGAAGCCCTGCGCGATGATGAAAATTTCGCTTATGTTGCTGCCTGGGAATTCAAAGAGCTGGGCAATTGGGAATTAAATAAAGAGCCGCTTGTGTTCGAAAACGTTGAGCTAACCCAACGCAGTTATAAATAAGGAGGCGTGGGAATGGAAAATAAAAATTTTAGCATAAAGTTAAAAGTGTGGCGTCAGGAGAACCAGGACGCCAAGGGGAAATTTGTGAATTATACGGTAGGAAATGTCAACCCTGACATGTCCTTTTTAGAAATGCTCGATGAGTTGAATGAAAAGCTCATTAAGCAGGATGAAATCCCGATTGAATTTGATAACGACTGCCGCGAAGGTATTTGCGGTATGTGCGGTATGGTCATCAACGGTACGGCGCATGGTCCCAAAAGCGGCACTACCACCTGCGATGTGCGTATGCGTCAGTTTAAGGACGGCGATACTATTTTGATCGAACCGTTCCGCGCCCGGCCTTTTCCGGTTCTTAAAGACCTTGTAGTAGACCGCAGCGCTTTCGACCGCATTATGGCCGCCGGCGGTTACATCAGCGTACGCACCGGCAGCGCTCAGGATGCCAACGCCGTTCCGGTTGCCAAGGAAAACGCCGATTTGGCTATGGATTTTGCCGCATGTATCGGCTGCGGTGCTTGTGTAGCGGCCTGTCCTAACGCCTCGGCTTCGCTGTTTGTAGGCGCTAAAGTATCGCAGTTTGCTTTATTGCCGCAGGGCCAGCCGGAAGCCAAACGGCGCGTGGCCAATATGGTAGCGCAAATGGATGAAGAAGGCTTCGGCGCCTGCTCCAACCATGCCGAGTGCGAGGCTGTTTGTCCCAAGGAAATCTCGATTCGGGGCATTGCCATGATGCGCCGCGAATATATGAAAGCTGCGTTTTAGTATAAACTTAACTGACGTATTAAACCAAAAAGAGGCTGCCGTTTAACGACAGCCTCTTTTTTATTAAAAAAAAGAATTCGCTTTGTCCTTTTATTACTTCAGTAACGGCGGATGTTTGGCCGGACTCTGCGCCTACGGACGGCTCGCATCAATCCTGATCTTCAATGCGGCCATAGTAAGAACTTGTTGCAAGAGGTTGTTGCCAGGGGCGGATTGGCCGAAGAGATGGTTCCACCCGTTTCCTGAGCAGGCGTCATCATACGGTAGAAAATATCATGAAAACCGTTGTCGCCCATAAATCCCTGCCAAACGATACCTGCGTAGCCGTTGTCGCCTCTTACCATAATATAAAAAAAGGCTGCCCCGTAATTAAACGGAACAGCCTTTTTATCTTTGGGGAGGAGTTATTTCTGTTTATTTAAAATCTGTTCGATTTCGTCCATAATTTTATTCATTTTTTGTAAGGCCATATCAAACGGCTGGTTGGTGGTCATATCCACACCGATGCTTTTAAGGATGGGAATGGGATAATCGGAACTGCCTGCGCTCAGGAAATTTTTAATATATTTGTCGCGCATGGCCGGTCCTTCTTTAAGAATCTTCTCGGCAACGGTAGCGGCCGCACAGAGTGAAGTGGCGTATTGAAACACATAAAAATTATAGTAAAAATGAGGAATATACGCCCATTCGATACTGTATAAATCTTCTATATTGGTCACGTCCTGATCTGCGCCGTAGTATGTTTTAAGAATATCCAGATAAACTTTGCTGAGCTTTTCACCGGTAAGCGCTTCGCCCTTTTCGGCCATTTCATGAATTTTTAATTCAAATTCGGCAAACTGCGTCTGGCGGAAGAGGGTGGTGCGGAATGTTTCCAACTGGTTGCCTAACAAGGAAAGGCGTTTTTGCGGATCGTCGGTGTGTTTTAGCACAAAGTCGATAAGCAGCGTTTCATTTGTAATCGAGGCCACTTCCGCTAAAAAGATCGGATAATGAGAATTAATAAAGGCCTGATTTTTATTGGAAAAATAACTGTGCATCGTGTGCCCGAGCTCGTGTGCCATCGTGCTTACATCATCGTATTTGCCGTTGAAATTCAATAAGATATAAGGATGCACATCATAGGCTCCGCCGGAAGAATATGCGCCGGAACGTTTGCCCGTATTAGGGTAAATATCAATCCAGCGGTTATTGAAAGCTTCATCCAAAACCGCAACATAATCCGGGCCTAAGGGCGCCAGGCCTTTTTTGACCAGCTCTTCGGCCTCTTCTACGGTATAGGTCATGTCCGCTTTTTTAACCAGCGAGGGATACATGTCATAATAATGCAGCTCTTTCAGCCCCATCATTTTTTTACGCAGTTTCAGATAGCGGTGCAGCACAGGCAGATTTTCATGAATGCTGGTAATCAGATTATGGTACACCGAAACCGGTACATTCGGGCCGTCCAGCGCGCTTTCCAAACAGGAATTATATTTACGCACGTTTTTGTAGAACATATCTTTTTTAACTTCGCCGTACAGTTCGGTGCCAAATGTGCGCTCGTAATTTTTATAGGCGCCGAAAAACTGCTCAAATACTTCTTTACGCAAATCGCGATTGGCGTCGGCGCGGTACAGCGTGTAAGCGGCGTCGTCCAGCCGTACTTTTTTCCCGGAGGTCACTGCGACTTCAGGCCGAGGCATATCGGCATTTTTAAAGATGCCATACACATCGTAAGGGGTATCGCTCATAATGCCGGCGTCGGCAATGATTTTTTCCTCTGCGGAAGTAAGCGTGTGCGCTTTACGGCGCTGAATATTGGCAATATAATGTGCGTACACTTTTAAGCCGGGCTGCTGCTTCATGAAGGATTTAATTCTACTACTGCTAATGGCCAGAATTTCCGGTTCAATAAAGGAACTGGCTGCCCCTAATTTGGTGCCCAACTGACTGATTTCCTGCGTCATGGCCATGGGCCCCGATTCACGCGTATCCTGATCTGACAATTTGCCTGCATAGGAGGAGAGGCGCATGTACTCTTTCCAGACATTGGAACTAAATTCCAGGCAATTGTAGAGCGTGTTAGCTGAGCGTCCCAACTTGCCTTTATAGGTCATGAACTTGGGAATCATGCCCTCAACTTCTTTTTTTGCAGCCTGCCAGGCCGCTTCATCTTTGTATAAATCCTGCAAATTCCATTTATATTTTTCGGCGATTTGACTGCGTGTGATCTCCGTTTTGCTTTTGTTGGCGTTTCCCTGCTGTCCTGTGCTGCAATTGCTTAATAACATAAATGAAGCCATCATAAGAACTCCGATAATAAGTTTCATACTTGCTCTCCTTTATTAATAATTGCTTATAGTCGGTAAGCATGTAATTTATAAAAATAATTTGTAAAATACGAGAGATTTTTTGGGTCTCTAACAATTTTTGCTGATAAGTGAGTTTATCTCGTTAAGTGCTACGAGAAAAATCATAAAAAACAGAAACCAAAGCGCCAATAATAACCAAATTCAAAACAATAATTATCCAAACAGCTCTTGTTTGTTATTGTTGACGTTGCAACAAATTTAGTTATTAAACCATAATGGAGTTCAGTCTAAAAACTACGAATGGCACAAATGACACGAAATTCGATTCGGCTAATTTCAATAAAATCAATTTGTGATAATCCGTGAAATTCGTGTACCTGCCCTTGTTAGAGCGGACTCATAAGTTAGAAATTGCCCCCAAGGACAAATATTTGCAAGGCTACGCTGGAGATGTTTAGCGGGATGTTAAAAATTATCCACAGCTTCCTGTACGGATGTAAATAATTTGATTATTTTATCAATCCGCATAACCGAAACAATAGTTTGCACTTTGTCATTAAGTCCGGCCAGATATAAATCAAGGCCGGCCTTGCGCGTATTGGTAAGACAGCGGATGATGCTACCGATCCCCTGGCTGGAGATCCAGTTTAAATGGTGCAAATTGATGACGATTCCTTTGGGTTTCGCTGTTATTGCCTTACGGATATCATCTTCCAGTTTTTTTATATCGTCTTCGGACACCAAATTGCCTTTTAAGGAAAGCACCATGACGCCGTCGTAATCGGATTTTACGCTATACATAGAATTTTCTCCGCTGCTGCAATTAAAAGAATGGGGATACCACTGACAGATAAATTATTCATCGGCATAAAACAGAAAATATTTAATGAAAATTCAACTACACGTTAGTTGAAATAGAAAAACAGAATAACCGATATTCAACAAAGAATGATCGAGGCTCAAGTTAAATTGCGCCTCCCTTTTTACTAAGGTTTTTTTCGATTATGGCCATGGTCAGCCGGCTGACACAAATGAGACGTTCTTTTTCATCATGGATTTTGATTTCCCAAACATGGATGCGTTTTCCCAGGCGCAGCGGACGTACGGTGCCTTCCACAAAGCCTTCGCGCACCGAACGTAAATGGTTGGCGTTGATTTCCAAACCAACACAATCATATTTTTGCGGATCGACGCTCAAATAGGAGGCAACGCTGCCCAAAGATTCAGCCAAAGCAACCGAAGCCCCGCCGTGCAGCAATCCGGCCGGTTGTTTGGTGCGCTTGTCCACGGGCATGCGCGCCTTTAGATAATCGCTGCCGATTTTGGTGTATTCAATCGCCAGATGTTCCATCATGGTTTGCCTGCTGGAAAGATTCAATTCTTCCAAAGTGAAATCTTGTCGCCAAATTTTCATATTCTGATTGCCCTTGTATTGTTTGTTTGGATGATATTACTAAATAATAGTAAAACCCTGCAAAAAAATAATCACAGTTAGTTGACACGGGAAAGAGTATTACTTATATTTAACGCTCGTTTTTAAACAAAGCTTTGGTCCGGTAGTTCAATTTGGTTAGAGCACCTGCCTGTCACGCAGGAAGTTGCGAGTTCGAGTCTCGTCCGGACCGCCCTGAAGGGAATCAGAAATGATTCCTTTTTTTGTTTACTACTTACATTTTGCTTATGTGGTTTGTTTACATTCTGTATTCTGCTAAAATTGACCGCTACTATGTTGGTGTTACTGACAATCTCGCCTGGCGGCTGGAAAGGCATAATGCCGGATGGGGGAAATATACCAAACGGGGTATTCCCTGGAAACTAGTGCATAGTGAAACATTCACTACAAAATCTGATGCTCTAAAAAGAGAGCGGCAAATCAAGAATAGAAAAAGTAGAATTTATATCGAATCTCTATTTAGAACCTGACGCAGGAAGTTGTCCCGCTTTTGAGCGGGAAGTCTCGTCCGGACCGCCCTGAAGGGAATCAGAAATGATTCCTTTTTTTGTTTAC
>CAZIBE010000006.1:37196-71899 GCA_964536685.1 uncultured Calditrichaceae bacterium
CTTTTGAGCGGGAAGTCTCGTCCGGACCGCCCTGAAGGGAATCAGAAATGATTCCCTTTTTTATTCCCTTTGGTTAGAGCATCCCGACACGTCGGGATTAAATAGCCCACGATTTTAATGTGGGTAAAAGTGAAACAACCCACAGAAAAAATCATTTCAACGGTTTCCCAATACACCTTAAAAATAATTCTACCGTTACAGGCAAAAACCTCCTAAACCTGTCCAAATGTATGCTCCCCCAATAATAATTGCAACGGTTGTAACTGCCGGTTAATAATTAGGTTAACATTAATCTGATGATTAGTACCTTTACTCAGCAAAAAAGATTCCTCATCCGTCAACCGACGGATGAGGAATGACACGGAAGCCTGTCATTGTGAGAAGCGAAGTATGAGCGACGTGACACTCTTTTAATATACAATTAGTTAAGCCGTGCTTTGCTGAGCTAAAGACATAATCAATTAATCTGTAGCGTGAACACGCCACCATCTAATTTTTTTTCCTTTCGCAAAGGGAAAAAACTGAAAATTGAGTGTTGTTTATATAGTAGTTGGAGAATTGAGATTTAACTGGATTTTGTAAATTTCTGGCTGTCTCTAAAAATTGAGAGTCATTCAGAAAACTATTTAATCCCTTTGTAAATAACGGCCACGCCATAGAGCAATTTTTTGAAGCTCACTTCGCTGAAACCTTTGTTCTTCATTTTTTGGGCGAATTCATCCACCGGCGGGAAAGCGCTCACCGACAGCGGCAGGTAGCTGTACGCTTCGGCGTCGCCGCTAATCAGGCCGCCCACGCGCGGCAGGATGTGTTTGAAATAGAACAGGTACAAAGAGCGGAACGGCTTAAACTCCGGCAGGGAAAATTCTAATACAATCAGCTGTCCCTTATCTTTCAAAACGCGGCTCATTTCCGTTAAGGCCTGATCCATGCTGCCCATATTGCGAATGCCAAAGGCAATGGTGGCTCCCTCAAAGGTAGCCGGTCTGAAAGGCAGCCGTTCACCGTCGGCATTGGCAAAATGCAATTTATTCCCAAGGGGCTTTTTCTTTTTCTTGATATTGCCGTAAACCAGCATTTGCTGAGCAATATCAGCGCCGATGACCTCGCATTTTTTCTGTCCGATGGTCTCCATGGCAAAATCGCCCGTACCGCAGGCCAGATCCAGAACCAACCCCTGCGGTTCAACATCCAGCATGGCTATGGCTTGTTTACGCCAGCAAATATCGACGCCAAAACTGAGCAAGTGATTCAGCAAATCATAACGCCGGGCGATGGCGTTAAACATATGCCGCACATAGGTTTTGCGTTCTTCGCCCTCGGTTAACACAACTTCTTTTTTCACAAATGTTCTTCCGTATTTAGAATGATCTTTTCCGCTTCTCTTTCAAATTCATTTAAATTAATCTTCATCCCTTGCGCCACGGATTGGGGCCATGGCAAAAATCGCAGCGGAATTTTGTACCCCGGCAGGCGATCGGCCAGTAAATCGCGCAGTTGGTTTTCGTCCGGCGCTTGCCGCTCCGCTGTCTGTACAAAGGCTGCCGGCCGCTGCCCGTATCGCTCGTCCCGAACCGGCACCACTACCGCCCGGCGTACAGGCGGAAGTTCTTCCAGCTCGCGCTCGATTTCCTCAGGCTGAATGTTTTCGCCGCCGGAGATGAACATACGGTCTTTGCGTCCGCTAACCAGCAACCGTTTTTGTCCATCAAAATAGCCTAAATCTCCGGTAGCAAACCAGCCCTCTTCATTTACCCGCCGGTTAACCGTTCCGTTCTGTAAATAGCCCAGAAAAAGCGTTTTCCCTTTAACCAGCACCTCACCGGAATCGGAAATGCGCATTTGCCGGTACGGCAGAACGCTTCCACTGGTTCGTAATTCCTGTAAATCTGCCCCGCTTTTAGTAGTACAGATCTGCGAGGCCATCTCCGTGCTGCCGTAACTGATATGCACGGGCAACTTCAGCCGAACGGATTTTTGAATTAAAACAGGCGGAATGGCGCTGCCGCCCAACAAAATCGCTTTCATCCCGGCAAGAAAGCCGGCTGATTGTGCATTTTCCAGCAACTGACGCAACTGGGCGGCCACCAGCGAAATATGCGTGGGCAAAAACTTTTGAATATTTTTCACTAACGACAACCCATCCTGAGGCAATATGACCGTCGCGCCGGCCAGCGCCGTGCGAAACAGCACCGACAAACCGGATACGTGATACAAGGGCAACGACAACAACCAACGGTCTCCGGGCGCCAGCTTGATATTTGTATTGGAACCAAGTGCAGAGTAATAATGATTGCCGTAGCTGTGCAGCGCCGCCGCCGGTTTACCTGTGCTACCCGAAGTAAAAACCACCGTAGCCGCTTGCGTTTCTTTTTTTCCCGGAACGAAAGGCCTTTGTTCTTCATCTGCAAAAGAACCAAGGCATTCCGTCAGGTTAATTTTCCGTACTTTGTTTATCTCCGGCCAGGCATCTTTCTGCGCGATCAAAAAACGCGTCTCCGCCTGTTGGATTTGCTCCTGCAGCCCTTTGAATGGCAGGCGATCATTCAGCGGAACGGCTAATGCTCCGTAACCGAGAAGCGCCCATAACAATATGAGATATTCCCGGCCCGGGGGCAACAACAGCGCCACCGCATCTTCCGGCTGTACGCCCAATTTTTCCAAACGATGGGCTGCCTGTTGTGCCTGTTTCAGCAAAGCGGAATAGGTCAATGTGCCCCGATGATCGCTCAGGGCAACGGCGTCGCCGAAATCACCGTCGGCCTTCGTTAAAGCAAAGGGGATCATAAAATTTTTTCCAGCCGGTTGAATTGAATAAGCTGCGCCCGCCGGCCGCATTGCGTCACGTCGATTTTTCCGCCGCGTATTTGTAAGCGTTCCCGCAAAATATCGTCTTTTAATAAACGATACGCGTCGAGCCCCATGGGCGTGTCCGCCGGAATATAGGCGGCAGCCAGCGCAGTTAAAACGGACAAGGTAACGCCGCTGCCGAAGGCGTCGCTTACAACCGCCTGCGCGCCCAATTCAGTTGCCAGAGAAATCAACTGTTTGCTTTGTTCTAAACTGCCCAAGAAAGCCGGTTTGATCACAAAAGCCGCCAAGCCTGCTGCCGCTGCTATTTCTTCAGGTTCTATTTCCAACAAAGATTCATCCAGCGCGTAAGGCAGAAACGTCCGCCGGTAAAAGGCGTCCAATTCCCCGGATTCCCGTAACGGTTCTTCGATGTATTCGATGCGCTGGACCGGCAGACCGTGCGCAAACTCCAGCGCTTCGTCCAGCGACCAGGCGCGGTTGGCGTCCAAGCGCAAGGTCATCCCGAAAGGAAGCGCCTGTAAAACGGCCAGCGCCTGCGCGCGGTCTTTTTCCGGGGCAGCGCGGCCCACTTTCATCTTTATGCCGAAATACTTTTGCGCGGCTAACGTTTTAGCCTGAGCCGCTGCATCTCCGCCATGGCCCATCAGCAAACCGTTAACGCGCACCTGTCTGGAAAAATCTTCATTAATAGCTTCCGCCAAAATTTTTCCTTTTATATCCGCGGCCAGATTGACCAGCGCGCTTTCCAGAGCGAAGCGCACCGCGGGATACAAACGCCGGCTTTCAGGCAAAAATGACGACAACGCGCCGTTTAATTCTAAAATATTCCCGACCACCCTTTTACCGGCGAACTCTTTGGCTATCCTTAATAACTGATCGCGGCAGTCGTTTACGGTTTCTTTTTGGAATCCCGGCAGCGGCGCGGCCTCGCCAAATCCGGTGTGGCCATTCCCGTCGGACAGCTCCAGCAAAAGACCCCGCCGCCGGTCAATAGTTTGCCCGCCCATTGTTAACGGCCTGTGCAGCGGCAGAGCGAAGGCATACAGTTTTACGGAAGAAATCTTCAAAACAGCCAGCCCACGGAAAAAACAATGCTGTACCACAACAGGATTTTACCCGTATCCGCCAGCACGCGGTTTAGCACCGGACCATTCTCATTAAAGATGGTGCGCACGGCCGGCGCCGCCACGGCCAGTACAAAGACCGTAGCCAGCGAAAACGGATGCTGCCGCGTTACCAGATAGAGCGCCGGCGGAATAAGCACGGCGATGATGATCATTAAAACATATTGACGGCGGGAAAAGGTAACGCCAAAACGCACGGCCAGTGTTTTTTTGCCGGCCTGTTTGTCGGTTTGGATATCGCGCAGATTATTGGCCACTAATATGGCTGTGGCAATCAATCCCGGCGAAATACCGGCGGCAATAACCACATAGTTGATTTGCAGCGCCTGTACAAAATAGGTGCCGCCCACGGCTACCGGACCGAAAAAGATCAGCACAAACACGTCGCCTAAACCCACATAGCCCAGCGGCGCCGGGCCGCCGGTATATAAAACACCGAACAGAATAGACAGCACACCGATCAGTAAAATGGGCCAGCCGCCACGAAACACTAAATACAGACCGCCGGCAAAAGCCAAAGCAAAAACCAGAATGAAGGCGCGCTTCATGGTTTGCGGCGGAATTAAACCGGCCTGCGTCAGACGCATGGGCCCGGTGCGTTCTTCGGTATCGGCGCCGTGGACAAAATCGAAATAATCGTTGGAAAAATTGGTGCCGATCTGAATGAGCAAGGCAACGATTAGCGCCAGCAGCGCCGACGGCCAGTGTCCAAGTCCGTCGCCGAAAGCCATGGCCGTGCCGATAATCACCGGCGCCGCTGCGGCCGGCAAGGTTTTCGGCCGCGTCGCCAGGTACCACAGTTTTATCTTTGAATGGGTTTCGTTCATTTTAAAACCATGTTTCATTATTTGTTAATTAAAGACGGATTATTACAGTTTAATTGGGAACTGGGAATTAGGAACCAGGAACTATTTCCACACATAAGATAATCGTTTCCTTTGGAGAAAGTGACAATTTAAAGCGTAAATTTGAAAATAGAAATCGGGAAAGAGAAAATAGAATTTTTGTAGTCATAATCTTTGTTTCCGATTAAATAGTTGAGTCAGCTCTAAAAGCCAGTTTTTGTCATTTCGAACGCAGCGAGAAATCTTATATCCTCAATAAAAACAATAGATTTCTCGTATCCCGCCCTTGCGGGATCCTCGAAATGACAGTGAAAGACTTTTTTAGAGTGAACTCATAGTTCTTAGAATACGCTTTCCTGATTTCTCTTTTCTTATTACTCTTTACCAAACACCTGATACCTGATACGTAACACAGTTTTTATCAATCTACCGCTGTCAGTTCGCAATTCCGGGTTCCCAGTTCCTGATTTCTGATCCTACGGCTGACGCGGGAATTTGGAAAAATCCGGTTTCCGTTTTTCGATAAAAGCGTTGCGTCCTTCCTGCGCCTCTTCGCTCATGTAATAGAGCATAGTGGCATTACCGGCCAGTTCCTGCAAGCCGGTCTGCCCGTCCACATCGGCGTTAAAGGCCGATTTCAGCAAACGGATGGCCAGCGGCGAGTTGGCTAAAATTTCGCGGCACCACTGCACAGTTTCTTCTTCCAAATGTTCCAGCGGCACCACCGTATTGACCATGCCCATTTCCAGCGCTTCCCGGGCGCTGTACTGGCGGCACAAATACCAGATTTCGCGCGCTTTTTTCTGCCCCACCATGCGCGCCAGATAACTGGCGCCGTAACCGCCGTCAAACGAGCCCACTTTGGGGCCGGTCTGGCCGAAAATCGCGTTATCCGCCGCGATAGTTAAATCGCACACTACATGCAGCACGTGCCCGCCGCCGATAGCGTAACCGGCGACCATGGCAATAACCGGCTTGGGGCAGGTGCGTATCTGCCGCTGCAAATCCAGTACATTCAGATGGTGTACGCCCTTTTCGTCCTTGTAACCGCTGTCGCCGCGAATGCGCTGGTCGCCGCCGGAACAAAAAGCCTTGTCGCCCTCGCCGGTTAAAATAATCACGCCCATATCGGGATCGCGGCGGGCGTCGTCCAAAGCGTCGCTCATTTCCTGCACGGTCAGCGGACGAAAGGCGTTGCGCACTTCCGGCCGGTTGATGGTTATTTTGGCGATGCCTTCGGCCTTGTGGTATTTAATATCCGTGTATTGTCCCGCTTCCTGCCAAATTACGGTTGACATGAAGAACCTCCATCTCATTTTATTTTTAAACGGTTTCTTTTAAAAAGGAATCAGAAAAGAGTAAATAGAAATTAGGATATTGTTATAGTGTTTATAAAAAAACGTATGCATTCTACCTCTTTTCTGTCTTCTAATTTCTATTTTCTTTTCACGTCTTAAATCCAAATTTATCTAAAAACGCTTTCACCTCGCGGGCAAAGATCCCGCATTGCTCAAAATGCGTATTATGAGCGCTGTCCGCTATTACCACGCGTTTAAAGCGGAGATTGCGGCGCTGCATTTCTTCGCTGATCTGCCGGTATTTTTCGTCCCGTTCGCCGCAGAGCAAAAGCGTTGGCAGTTCAATCTCCTCCAGCCGATCCCACAGAGAAGGCTGTTCGGCCACACTCAGGCCGCGCAGGGCTTTGGCCAGTTCCGGCGGATTGTTTCTCAGACGCTTTTCCATCAAACGATCAAAATCCGCACGCTGAGTCAGGCCGCCAAAAAGCGGTTGCCTGTACCAGCGCTCCAGGAATTCCCGGTAATTGCTGCGCTCCAACTCAAGGGCAATTTGCCGGTCGCTTTGCCGGCGCGCTTCCCGCCCGGCGGCGGACTTCAGTCCCGCTGAAGCGGATTCCAACACCAAAGCTTTGAAACGCTGCGGATGTTCCAGCGCCAGCCGCAAAGCCAGCCGTCCGCCCATGGAATAACCCACTAAAAGAGGTTGTCCAATAGCCAGTTTATCCAATACCGCCAGCAGCGCAGTCATGGTTGCAGGCGCATCGTAAGAAGGCAGATTTAAGGAGCGGCCATGTCCGGGCAAATCTACCGCCAGATGGCGAAATGAAGAATCGATTCGTTTTATGACAGGACGCCAGTCGGCCGCCGAGCCCATAAAGCCGTGCATATACAGAATGGCCGGATCATCGCCATCGTTGACGATTTCATAGTGTAATTTCATTTTCTTAAAAATTTGCATCACAGAGTTCACAGAGAACACTGAGATTACTCTTTACTGTTTTCTCTTCCCTTACTACTTATCACTTAACACTTAATACTTCCTACCAGATAGCGCTCCTGCCAATTCCTGTAAAATATAGTGGTGCAGCTTCACATTTTCCTCGCGGTCGGTCAACACCTCAATGAGCATGGATTGTCCGGCGGCCAGCGCCTGACGGTAAACCTCTGTAAATTGCGGCGCGTCGCTTACCAGCCGGTAGGGCAGTCCGAACATTTGAGCGGCCGGTTCAAATGTCAGCTGGTGCGGCGTGGCGAAGTATTTTTCAAATACATCATCACATTCGGCAATGGGCAAAAAGTGAAAAATGCCTCCCCCGCCGTTGTTTACCACAATAATGATTAGCGGCTGTTTAATCCGCTTGACCAGCATGAGAGAATTCAAATCGTGCAACAGGGCCAAATCGCCAATCAACAGCGTCACCGGCCGATTGAGTCCGGCGGCAAAACCGCAGGCAGAGGCCAGCGTGCCGTCAATGCCGCTGGCCCCGCGATTGACGGCCACCGCCGCGCGCGCGCCGTCGTCCACGGCAAAGGTATTCATCTCCCGCACCGGCAGACTGTTGGCTAAAAACAAACCCCCGCCATCCTGAATTTTCCGCGCAATCAGCCGGCTGAGTAAGGGCTGTGTTAAAGCGCCGTCTTCGGGCAGTAATTCAGTCAGTTTAGCATGAACTATTTGCGCCTGCTGCCGGAGTGCAGCGGTAGTTTGCCGGGCCGTATCCTGCGGCTGCACTTTTCCCAAAGCCCGGCAAAAGGCTTCCGGCGAAGTTATCACGCGCCGAGTGACCAGCTGACCTTCGTCCAGGCGCATATCGTTGGCGCAGACATGGATATATTCCTGCGGGGGATGGCGCTGTAAAAATTGTTGCAGTCGCTTGGATACAAAACGTCCGCCTAAATGGAGCACGGCGTCAAAGGGCGCGTTAAACTTTGGCGTCATTAAATCAAAATAGGGAATCAGAGGCGCTGAATGGCCTCCCAACCGCAGGCCGCTGGACACGTCGGGAAAAACCGGCCAGTTTAACTGTTCTAAAAACTGCCGCAGAACTTTGGTATTTTTATTTTGCGGCAGCCGGCCCAAAACAACCAACCCATTTTTACCGGCAGACAGCCGGTTGGCGATTTCCTTTAGATGCTTACGCTCTGGCAAGATTTTCTGGGGAATGTAGGTTGTCCACGGTTGTTCTGATTTTGACCAGCCGGAAATTATTTGCAGATAGCTTTTGCTGACAGACTGTTCAACGGGCGTCAGCGGTTCGCGGAACATGCAGTTCAGATGCGCCGGGCCGCCGGTTGCGCCTGTGGCCTTGTGCACTAAACGATCCACAGTGCTCAGCACGTAAGCGGCCGGAATATTTTCATCGGGCGCGGACAAATCCATCTGCCAGCGGACATAGTTGCCGTAAATTTTCACCTGATCGATGGTTTGGTTGGCGCCGCTGTCGCGCAGCTCCGGCGGCCGGTCGGCGCTGAGCACAATTAAGGGAATGTTTTCCTGCGCCGCTTCAATGACCGCCGGAAAATAATTAGCCGCCGCGGTGCCCGAGGTGCAAATGAGCGCCGCCGGTTTATTGGCCGCGCGGGCATAGCCCAAAGCGTGATAAGCCGCCGCCCGTTCATCATAAATAATAATAGACGTTGCTTTTTTATGTCGCGCCACGGCGGTGGTCAGCGGCGTGGAACGCGAACCGGGAGACAGGCAAAAATAATCGATGCCGTTGCGCAGCAACTCTTCGATAATCAGCCGGCTCCACAGATGGTTGATGTTGGGGAAAGGGGATTTCATCCGGCGTGAAAAATTCTGATAAAATTGGCGATTTTGTTTTCAATTTCGCGCCATTCGGCATCGGGATCGGAGCCTTCCACGATGCCGGCGCCGCTAAACAGCGAAACTTTGGCGCCGCTGATTAAGGCCGAGCGAATGGCCACGGCAAATTCGGCTCTCTCTTTGCTAATCCAGCCCACGGGACCGGCGTACCAGCCGCGGTCGAATTGTTCGATTTCGTTGATTTTGTACAAAGCGGGATCGGTGGGATAGCCGCCCACCGCCGGCGTGGGATGCAAGGTGCGCAAAATATGGGCGTCGCTGATTTCATCGCGCAGTAACGCCTTAAAACGCAAAATCAGATGCTGTACGCGGGCGTTTTCCAGAATGCCCACATGTTCATCCTTTTCAATGTGGCGGCAATAGTCCCGTAAGACATTTTCGATGGTGCGCACCACATAATCGTGTTCGCGTAAATCTTTTTCGCAGTTTAATAAATCTTCTTTAAGCTGTCGATCCTCGTCCGCTGTAAGGCCCCGCCGCCGCGTGCCGGCCACGGCCTCGGTTTGCAGGCTGCGCCCGTCGCGCCGGTACAGCCGTTCGGGCGTATTGCCCAAAAATATATCGCCTTCGCGGCTCTGGAATAAAAACAAAAAAGCGTTGGGATTGGTGTCTTTTAAGCGGTGCAGCAAGGCTTCCGCCGCCGGCGCCTGGCGGAAAAGCATGTCGGATTTACGGGCCAGAACCACCTTTTTTAAACCGTTTTCGCGCAGATATTGCAGGGCGCGCTGTACATTTTGTTTCCAACCGGATTCATCGGGATTGTCCCGGCGCTGTACAAGGGCAGGCAGTTTGTCCACGCGTCCGTTGTAATTAAAATTCAATTGTCCCGCTTTTCGGCGGATTCCCCGTAAAAGTTCTTTTGAAGAATTATTTTCGGGAAGAAAAATATTGCAGGCGAAAAAATAACGCTGATCGCGGCGCAGCATTTCGAATAACGGAATATGAAAGTGAAAATAGGAAAATGATTGCCAGCTAAGATCGCCGTTGTTAATGGAATTAAAACGCAGGCCGCCGTAAAAGCGCAGACGTTCATCGTCATGCAGCGATTCTTTCATGGCGGCAAAAGCCGGCTGTAACTGCCCGCCGGCGTCGCCGGAAATGTGGTGCGCGGAATATAATCCGGCTACTTCAAAACTACGCTCGCGGTTACTCCAGAATATTTTTTGTCCGTTGGACTGGGCGCGCAGCCAATTGAGGATATCGGTTTTATCAATTTCAAATTCCAGACGGGTCAGCGAACTGTGCAGGTCCACCTGTTCTAATTGGGCCAGCAAGCGGCCGGGAATATGTTCCGTAGTAATTTTTTGCTGAACGGAGACCTCAGCGTCTGTGTGTTTCGTGGTCATGATGTTTGATTTCGACCTGTCTTGTTCCATTATCGTACAATTTAATTAAAGATGTTAAATGTAATAAATTCACACCGTATCTTCAAGTTTGCAGTCTGCGCTCTTTAACGTGGGAGAAACGTATAAAATTCCGCACAGATATTCCGGATCATCGGATACATTATTACACAAAAAATCATCTTCATTAAACTGTAGCCAATTTCTGTCGAAATAAATAGATGTGAAACAACCCCTACTATACCGATCAGTAAATGGTTTATCCTGAAGGGGCGCCTGTGGCGCAAATAAGGTAATCGGTATCATCCCGATAAACCGGGATTTCGTACAAAACGCTCAACTCTCAGGACGAAATGGTTTGTATTCAAACCGTTTCTATTCGGGTATATATGGAAAGAAGGCGAAGGTCGTGCTGCGAAAAGAAAAATTAAACCGCTTGGTACAGTTTGGTCTGGAAATCAGCCAGATTGCCGATTTGGATTTGCTGTTAGAGAAAGTTCTCAGCGAGGCGCGTCACATGCTGAGCGCCGACGCCGGTTCCATTTACATTAAAGATGATTACACGCTTAAGTTCAGCTATGCCCAGAACCACACGCTGCAACAAAAGCTCGGTTCCCATAAAAAGCTGATTTACACCACATTCACCATGCCTATTAATAACAACTCCATTGCCGGTTTTGTGGCCAATAACGGCTCCATTTTGAATATTCCCGACGCGTACAAAATTTCTTCGGCCCTGCCTTTTTCTTTTGACGGCAGCTACGATAAGATCAGCGGGTATCACACGCAGTCCATGTTGACTTTGCCTATGAAAAACAGCCGCGGCGAGATTGTGGGCGTGCTGCAACTGATTAACGCGCAGGATGAATCCGGCCGCATTGTGGCCTTTAAGGAAGAAGACGAGCCGATTGTGAAGCATCTGGCTATTTACGCGGCCAATGCCATCGAGCGCGCCCAGATGACGCGCACCACCATCATGCGCATGATCCGCATGGCCGAGCTGCGCGATCCCAAAGAGACCGGCGCCCATGTGAACCGGGTAGCCGCCTATTCCGTAGAAATTTTTGAAGCGTACGCCCGTAAAAAAGACATGCCGCAAAAAGAAATCGACGCCAAACGCGATGTGCTGCGCCTGGCGGCTATGCTGCACGATGTGGGCAAGGTGGCCATTTCGGATTTAATCTTAAAAAAACCGGGACGTTTTACGGATGAGGAATTTGAAATCATGAAACAGCACACGCTGTTAGGGGCGCGCCTGTTTAACGACGCCCGGTCCGATTTTGACGATTTTTCCGCCGAAGTGGTGCTGAATCATCATGAAAAATGGGACGGCAGCGGCTATCCGGGATTTGTGGACGTCCAAACCGGCCAGCCTTTGCCGGGCTACACGGACGAGAACGGCCGGGCGCGCGGCAAAAAAGGCGAAGAAATTCCGTTGTTTGGGCGCATTGTGGCCCTGGCCGATGTATTTGACGCCCTCAGTTCCAAACGCGTTTACAAGGACGCCTGGGATGAAGAGCGCGTGCTGGAAACCATCCGCCAGGAACGGGGCAAACACTTTGATCCGGAATTAGTGGATATCTTTTTCGATAACCTGGATATTATCCGCTCCATCGCCCAGCGCTATCCTGATGAAGAGTAGTTTCCCGAGACGATAGTTTATTTTAAACCGCTGAGAGCACGGAGGCCACGGAGATTTTTTTAAACTTTTATTTTTTCTCTGTGCGCTCTGTGCTCTCTATGGTCAGCATAGTTTGATTTGATTCTATTAAACCACCGAGGATACCGATTGCGCTAAGATTTTATTATTCCGATTTTAGTTCATAAGCCGTAACCCGGTTATCGAAAAAGGTGGGTATTAACAGCAGGTGTTTTTGCGGAATGTACTCCACGTCTGCTGAGTTAACCTTTTGCCGGCGCGTATCCAACAACAGAACAATTTTTTTTTCAGGTGTGACTAATTCAGTACGACCGGACCAATCGGAGATAATAAAGCTGCCGTCCGGTCGCCGAATCAGTCCGTCGATGCCGTGGCCCGCTTTGATCACCGTGTGAATTTTACGAGTGGCCAAATCCACCGCCTTTAGCTTGCCGTCGCCGGAGTTGCCCACATAGAGTGTGTTCTTCCAATAAAACAGACCGTTGGGACTGCTGATCTCCGGCCCCTTTAAAAAAACAGACACATTTCCCTTGAATAATTGATAAATAACGCTGTTAGCCGCGGCCATATCCGATACATACACATGACCCGCTTCATCCACGGCTACATCGTTAAAAAAAGCGGCGCCGGGAGCATTGTATCGTTGGATAATTTTTCCTTTATCGGCGTCAATCTCCACAATTCGATCAATATCCGAGACGTACAGCTTGTTCTGCCAAAGGGCCATCCCTTTGGGCGCGTTCAGTCCGCTGATCCATTTTAAGCTGATGATTTTACCGTCCGGGCTGATTTTAGAAATAAAGCCCTGACCGTTCTTTTCCGTTGGCGCGCCGTTGATGTTGGAAACATAAATCTCATTGCGGTCGGCATTGTATTTAACGGATTCCGGGACTTTTAGCCTGGCCGGCGTTTGCCAGACCGCCTGCAGTGTGGCCTGGCCCCACAACGCCGTTGCTGTTATTATGGTGAACATCAGAGTCCAGAGACATTTTTTACCAAACATAGCCGGTTACTCCTAATAATTTACTTAAGATTTCGATACCGATTTTACTCTGAAAATTAATAAACGCTCAAATTTCTATTTACTGAAACCGATAAAAACAGTTTCACCATTTAAAGTTTTCCGAACTATTTTTTAGAGCAGAGTCATCGCAGTAAAATCATTTTACGCACTTGCGAATGATACGCAGTCTGCAAGCGATAGAAATACACGCCGCTGGGTAACTCTCTGTCGCTGAATTTTACCGAATACATGCCCCTGTTTTGCCGTGCGTCCACCAGAACCTTTACCGTTTGTCCTAACGCATTATACACCGTCAATCGCACACGGCTGAGAGCGGACAGCTGATAGCTGTTTCCGGATTAAACGGATTCGGATAATTCTGATACAGAGTAAAACCTGTTGGCTGAGGAGGATATTCCGCGCCAATAGCGGTTATTCCGGCCAAGTCGCCGTTGGCGTCGATCCATTGGGCGTAAATATTGAAATCCGCCCCGCCACGCTGATCTTCCCATGCGACGACCGCGCCTCCCTGGCCATCGCCAATCAGCGCCGGATTGGTCTGGTACCCGCCCGCCAGACAAATGGCGCCGCCGCCGGCATTCCATAACACAGAGCCGCTGCCGCTGACGCGCTGTGCGTAAATATCGCCCAAATCTCCGTTGCGATCATCCTGCCAGCACAAAAGCATGCCGCCGGAGCCATCGGCCACCGTCTGCGGATATTGTTGATTGTGTAAGGCCGCGCAAACAGCAAGACCATCAACCGCCCATTGCACTTGCCCCTCTGCATTGATGCGCTGAGCGTAAATATCGGTATTGCCGGCGCCGTTGCGGCTATCCTGCCAAACGATGATTGCCCCGCCGGAGTCGTCGGTGGACACAGCCGGCGTCATCTGGCTTTCGGCGGCGGTGCAAACCGTTAGTCCGTTGTTTCCCCAGAGGACTGTTCCGGATGAGTCAATGCGTTGGGCGTAAATATCATAGTTTTCCGTTAAATATTGCCACACAATAATGGCTCCGCCTGCATTGTCACTAACCATCGCCATGCTGGACGCCGTTCCGCTCATGACGGAAACGGGCACGCCGTTGGCCGGCCAAAGCAAGGCGCCATCCGCTGACAAACGCCGGGCGTAGACATCGTTCTCATAAAACCCGCCGTGATTACTCAGCCAGGCCACAACGGCTCCATTATGACCGTCAGAAATTGCTTTAGGGTTGAATTGACCATTAATCCCGGAATAAATGATGGAACCGTCGGCAGCCAGAAGTATGTTGCCGCTGGAATCCAGCGTTTGCATGTAGATATCGCCGCCAAACATGGATGTTTCGTTACGATAATCCCGCCAGAAAAGCATAATTTGTCCCAAGGTGTTGCCAACAATTGCCGTTTCCCGCTGATCTTCGGCATAATTGTTTACTACCGTATTCACCATAGGGTCGTTAGTCCATTGCGCCCAAAGAATTGAAATATTGATTGCCAGTAAAAACAATGTAATTCCCACCACTTTTTTAATGAGACGCATGGTTACCTCCTTTGCAGACGAGCCAGCGGTTGCAGTAAAAGCAAATTATTTTAGTAGAAGAAGATTTGGTTTAGCGCAAACAGAATCAGGATTAGGGACAGAGACAGGGGACTGTCAGGTAAAATTTAATATTCTGGATTAGTTCAGACAAAGTCCGGTGGCTTCTCGGGTACATTTAAATTTTGATAAACTAACGATAATAAAGAAAAAAACTGTGCGCAAGGATTTTTTGCAACTATTTTTAAGAATGCTCAAAAATTCATGATCATTAAACTTTATCCAGATGGGTTTTACTCATATCTCAATGACTCACCCGATTTTTTGTACCTGTTTTTTGCGGACATTTAGTTTTTTAAACACATTCGTCCTAAATAATGTTTTTTAATTGCCACTCTCTTTAGATAGTGGTCAGTAAATGTCACAGATATGTTAAGGCTTTAGCCGAATACAACAACGGGATTTACTATTTTAGGGCTAAAGCCCGTTATTGTTTGGATTTCATCACCCACTATCTGAAGATAGCGGCAATTCAGTAAAAATTTCTACTAAAATAGCTGAATTGCCCCGGGCTTTAGCTCGGGGTTTAATAAAATAACAAAATAATATGGGCTTTCCCAAAGGGATCACTTACGTGATAGCCCAAAATAATTTCAACCGGTCATTTGTATTATAAATTCATAATTAATTACACATACTTTGCCTCTGACGGGACGTTTGGCTTTATGATTTAGAATTATGTAAGAGTTAGGAAAGAGTCCTGATGAGCAAGAAAAAAGTATTTTCAGCCGTACAGAAAGTGAAGATTTTAAGAAAGCGTTTAGACAATCATGGGCCGGTGGCTGAACTGTTCGAGCGCCGTCAAATTACGCCTAATAATTTTTACCGCTGGGAAAAGAAACTATCTGCCGGAACGTCAAACAAAATCAGATACTGCAAAAGAGGCCATGATAAAACAACAGGCAAAGGGGGAAACAGCCTGAACATCCTTTCGGGCAGTGTTTGAAGAAGAACCACGTCCGAAAGAAAATCTGTCCGGATCGCCGCCGGCGCCGGTTATAATTTTGACAGATTTCATGAATGATGTTAAATTTCAACATTTACTGTCCGAGAATGTATACAAATAATTTAGGCCTAAAAAACCATTTTACGCCGAACCCGGACAAACCGGTTATTTTGTATCGCCTAAATTAGATTGTTGTTCTTTGTAAAAAAATCCTTTACCTTCCTTATAGAAACTATTCAACAGGAGGCTTTATGTATCAATTGGTCTTATTAATTAGTCTGACTTTATCTGTTTCTTTTGCGCAGAACTGGCAGAAAATAGGCCCGCCGGGCGGTTATTTTAAAGACTTTGCCTTTCATCCTTCAAACGCAAATATCATATATGCAGGCAGCGACGACGGCGGCGGCGTTTGGAAAAGCACAGACGGCGGCGCTGACTGGGATCTGATAACTTCTGATTTTAAAAATATGACCGGCTGGCATATTGAAATAGATCCCAACAACCCCAACCGAATCTTTGCCTGTGAATTTTACAGTCGTTACGGTGTTTTAAAAACAGAAAACGGGGGACAAACCTGGGCCATAATCAACAACGGCCTTAACACTGCTTACGATAAGATGGTGCGTGAATTGGTTATTGCCTCCGCGGACGCGGATACATTGTTCATCTGCACCGGCGAAACGGCCGACAGCGATCCGCCCCGTCCCGGAAACGGCGTATTTAAGAGTTTTAACGGCGGCGCAAACTGGCAGCCGGCGGGCTTGCAGGGCATTCCCACGCCCACAATGGCCATCGACAGCAGCAAGGTTTTATACGTGGGGACCGATAAACAAGGGCTGTATTATTCTTCCGATTTAGGAATATCGTGGCAGACACATCCGGATATTCCCGCTACGGCGATTGTTAAAAAAATTGTCGTTAAAAACAATATCATTGTTGTGGCGGCAAATACCGCTATCTATTTAAGCACAGACACAGGCGTTACATTTAGTAATATCGGCCTTGAAAATGATTTCAATTTTGATACTTGTATTCTGACAACCGAACCGTTCATTGAAATTCTGGCGGCCACATATACAGGCCTGCAAAAATACAGTACGCAAACCGGCAGTTGGCAGCTTGTAGACACTCCACTGTTAAACGACCAGCTTATTATCGGCATTGGATGTAAAGACTCCGTAATTTTTTGTGGTACATTCTCAAATGATCTTTTGGTAAAATCTGAAGACGGCGGAGCAACATGGCATTATATTCCAGATTCACCAGATGCCACAGAAATTCGGGATATTACCGTGGATTCGAATAGAATCTTCTCCGCCTTGCAAGGTACATACAACATTACAGGAAACTATAACATGGAAAGCGTTGCCGTTAGCGACGACGGCGGGAAAAGCTGGGAGCGCCGCGGACCGCATGCCCATGGGTTGGTTATTAAGAAAGTTAAAACACAATCTAATACTTTTTATTTGGGGACGTTTGGGCAGGGATTGTTTAAAACGACGGATAATTTTATTACTTACGGCAATGTTCGAAGCGGAAATAAATTAATCGGCGCCCTGGCTTTGGATGACGCCGACCCAAACTTTATTTTGATATCCGAATATGATCACCTCACATTTATACCCGGAATCTACTACAGCACTGATGGCGCTCAAACCTTCCAGACGGCGACAAATTTTATACTGCCTAATACTTTTTTAATGATTCAGGGGACGGACTCCGTATATGCCGGTGCAGGCGACGGAATTTATTTAAGCGTTGACCGGGGAATCAACTGGACGCTCTGGAATTTATCCGCGGAAAATGTGCTTTCTTTAAGTTCCCGTAACGGATATATTTTTGCCGGTACGGAACAGGGGGAATTATATCGACTAAATAAAAGCACAAGCCTCAAAATTAGCGGCCCCTGGCAAAAACCTGTTCCGGTTAAGGATATCCTTTTCAAAGAAGACAGCCTGTTTGTGGCCTTAAACGGAGCGGAAATGGATACGACGTTTATCCTGAACGGAGGCGTTTGGTTGTCTGTTGACAACGGTTTGGACTGGCAAAATTATACGGCAGCCATGGAATCGTCTAATATTTACGCTTTTTCCGTCTGTCAAAACCGTTTGCTGACCGCAACGTACGGGGGCGGAATCTACAGGATGAATGATTCCATTTCCGGTTTACACAACAATTATCCGCAATTGCCCAAATCCTCTGTATTAATAAAAAATTATCCCAATCCTTTCAATGCTTCTACTACAATTCAGATACGTTTATCTAAGCCGGCAAACGTGTCTTTAAATATCTTTGATCTATCCGGACGTCTGGTAAAACGTCTTATTCATAAAAAAATAGCGGCTGGCATATATTCAATATGCTGGGACGGCCGGGACAAATCGGCAAAAACCGTTGCCAGCGGATTGTATTTTGCTGTTTTAACGGTCGATTCCCAAAGATCAGATATCCTGCAAATGCTGTTAATAAAATAAGGCCGGCAACAATGGGCGGCAAGGGGATTGGTAGGCGTCCGTTTACCCGAATAGTGAACGTGCATGGAGCGTGCTAATCTCATAAACGCCAGCCGATCTGCAAGTCGCGATAAAAAGTAATTACGAAAAAAAAGGTATAAAGATGGACAAAACGCAATTTAAAAATAATCCCTGGCATTGGCTTGTTCTTATTGGCGTTTTGATAATTAGCGTTATTGCCGGAGGCTATTGGTACGATCAGCATCAAATTCAATTGGTACGTAATGCGAAATTTCAGGAGCTGAGAGCTGTCTCGCGGTTAAAAATCAGCCAGATATCCGACTGGCGGAATGAAGTCTTGTTTGATGCACAGGTATATGCACAAAGTCCCTTATTTAGCGAATCTGTTGTAAGGTTACTTAAAAGACCCGGCAATATCGATCTGAAAAATAAAATTCTTGACGGATGGAACTTAATCCGGATAAATGATGGATTTGATAATGTTATTCTGGCCGGGCCGGATGGCAACGTAAAGCTATCTCTGGAATCAAATTGTGGGAGTCTTAGTCCATATGAGCAAAAATTAGTAAAAAATACCATAAGCGCGCAAAGAGCCTTATTCAGTGATTTTTTCCGATGTCCGGTTAACGGCGCTATTCATATTGATGTGATGGCTCCGATCCCTGGAAATTCCGGACGTCCTGTTGCCGTACTTGTTTTGAGGATCGACCCGAAAAATGATCTGTATCCGCTTCTTGATTTCTGGCCGACTTCAAGCGAGAGTTCGGAAACATATATCCTTAGTAAGGAAAGAGGAGAATTCGTACTCTTGAACAAACTACGCTCCGCTCCTCAAAGAGAAGTGTTTAAAAAGCTCCCGCTGAGCCAAATGACAAAGCAGAACATCGAAATAATGTTAAATGATGAAGGCCTTTTTGAGGGACAGGATAGCCGCGGGGTAAATGTAGTGGCCTGTATTTCTCGAGTGCCGGAAACGGGCTGGATCATGATTACCCAGGTGGATAAAAGTGAAATTTTGGCCGACGCCCGTTATCACTCTCATTTGATTGGGATTATGGTTCTTCTGCTTATATTGGTTACTGCTGTCGGAAGCGGATTCATCCACAGACGCCAGCGTACAAAAATTTACAAAAAACTATATCGTACGGAAAAAGAGCGCAACGATATATTGGAGGAGTTCCGTATTACACTTTATAGTATTGGAGACGGCGTTATTTCCATGGATGAAACCGGCCGAATCCGTCATATGAATCCGGTAGCTGAAAGGCTTACAGGATGGAGCGAGTCTGAGGCCAGAGATAAACCGCTGCGGGAAGTTCTCCATATTATCAACGAAAAAACAGGCAAAAATCTGGAAAGTCCGGATGACCGTGTTATTCAAAAAGAGGGAATTGTAAAACTACCGGCGGACGCTCTTTTAATTGCCCGTGATGGCACAAAGCATCCTATAGCGGACAGCGCCGCTCCAATAAATAAAGAAAAGGATAAATTGGCAGGCATTGTGGTTGTATTTAGCGACGTGACTGTGGAACGGGAGGCGCAACAGGCCTTGCTGAGAAGCGAGGAACGCTATCGTAATTTCTTTATGGACGATATTACCGGCGATTTTATTTCGACTCCGGACGGGAAATTACTGGATTGCAATTTGGCATTTGCCCACATACTCGGTTTTGAATCAGTGGATGAAGCAAAACAACACCATACGGCGGATTTTTATTCCGATCCCGCTGCGAGAGACGAATTCCTTAAGATTCTTTATAGAGAAAAAAGGATAAAGAATTATGAAATTGAAATGCGTCGGGTGGACGGTAAGCCTGTTTATATCATTGAAAACGTCATTGGCAAATTTGATAAAAACGGTAATCTCGTTGAACTTCGCGGCTATCTCTTTGACATTACAGAACGTAAGAAACTGGAAAGGCAGTTTTTACAAGCTCAGAAAATGGAAGCGGTCGGTAGATTGGCTGGCGGCGTAGCGCACGATTTTAATAATATGTTGGGCGTTATCCAAGGTTATTGTGAAATTTTATTGCTAAAAGAATCGAAACCATCTACTTCTCTTTATGACAAGTTAATGGAAATTAAGAAAGCAGCTCAGCGCTCTGCCGATCTCACCCGTCAATTACTGGCGTTTGCCCGAAAACAAATTGTTGAACCAAAAGTATTGGACATTAATGATAGTGTGGAAAGCATGCTTAAATTACTTCGCCGGCTTATAGGCGAAGATGTTGATTTGGCCTGGAAACCTGGCAGCGATATATGGAAGGTTAAAATGGATCCTTCTCAGATTGATCAGATACTGGCAAATCTTCTGATTAATGCACGCGACGCCATAGATGACGCCGGGAACGTAACCATTGAAACAGATAATGTCATATTTGATCAAGCCTACTGCGATAACCATCTTGGTTTTATTCCCGGTGATTATGTGCTGATATCGGTGAGCGATGATGGCTGTGGTATGGAAGAAGATACGCTTGGCAAGATTTTTGAGCCATTTTTTACGACCAAGGAAAAAGGAAAGGGTACAGGCCTTGGACTGGCAACTGTATATGGTGTTGTTAAACAAAATAATGGATTCATTAATGTATACAGCGAGCCTGGAAAGGGAACAAAAATCAGTATTTATATACCCCGATTTAGTAACGAGAAGATAGAAGCCTTTCAAAAGGGATTAAAACCGGTTGATGTTAAAGGCGGTAATGAGACAATTCTATTGGTTGAAGATGAGGTGCAAATTTTAAATATGTCCAGGCAGATGCTTGAAGATTTGGGGTATACGGTGCTTTCTATAAATAATCCGCTTTCGGCGCTTCGTATGGTCGAGACATATTCCGGGCATATCGATTTGCTGATTACCGATGTTGTATTACCCGAGATGACTGGCCGGGATTTGGTTAAAAACCTTTCAGCTATTAAACCTGGATTGAAATGTATATACATGTCAGGATACACAGCCAATGCCATTGCCCATCAGGGCGTATTGGAAGAAGGTATTAATTTTCTTCAAAAACCGTTTTCAAGAGAACAACTTGCCATTAAAATTCGTGATGTGCTTGATTCCTGATAGTAAAATTTGCGGCTGACAAGCGAATGTACAGCTAAATTGCGAGCATAAAGCAATGGATATATAGAAACGTTGCGAGGGATGCAAAACGGGGATATAAATCAAATATAATATGGAACTCAACAAAGGATATTCAAGTGACAGATAATAAAAAACTCAGCTTAGTAGAAGTAATCTCAATGGCAGTAGGCACAATGATCGGCGCCAGTATTTTTTCTATATTTGGTTTGGGGGCAAAAATAGCAGGGCAGGATCTCCCCGAGGCATTTTTGCTTTCCGGAGTTTATGCAATAGTGGTTGCCTACTCCTATGCCTTCCTCGGTTCAAAAATAATTTCAAATGCAGGTCCAATAGCTTTTATTCTTAAAGGATTTGGTGACAATGTAATTACCGGAGCGTTGAGTATATTAATGTGGCTAACTTATGTAGTGTCAATTTCACTTTTTGTTAAAGGCTTTGCAGGTTATTTCCTCCCTCTATTTCATATTGCATCAACGGCTTTATCTGTTGGAATTGTCGAAGCCATTCTCATAGCATTCTTTACCGCATTAAATTTTGGGGGGAGTAAAGCTGTGGGAAAGGTTGAGTTTTATATTGTGCTTACCAAGATAAGTATTTTACTTGTTTTTATTCTTGGCGGAATTCTTACTATCAAAGGAAATACCGTCAAACCGCTTTTTGACCATACCCATATAAATGGTTTGCTTAATGCTTCTGTCATTTTCTTTCTATCTTATATGGGATTTGGCCTTATCACCAACGCATCTGAAAGCATGAAAAATCCTAAAAGAAATGTTCCTTTGGCTATATTCATTAGTATTGCCTCTGTAATGATTATTTATGTATTAATTTCTGTGGTTACCATTGGCAACCTGCCGCTTAATGAAATTGTAAAAGCTCAGGAAAATGCTCTTGCCGAAGCAGCCCGTCCGTTTCTTGGGAATTTTGGTTTTCTGCTAATTTCCATCGGCGCGTTATTTTCTATTTCATCTGCTCTGAATGCCACTCTGTTCGGAGGGGCAAACATTGCTTACTCTTTGGCGAAAGATGGCGAACTGCCCGAAATATTTGAAAGAAAAGTTTGGTTTAAATCAACAGAAGGCTTATACATAACTGCAGGCTTGGGTTTTACCTTTGCTGTCTTCTTTAATCTGAATGCTGTGGCCTCAATTACGAGTACTGTATTTACAGTTATATACATATTCGTTTTGATCGCCCATTTTAGATTAAGTAAAGAGGTCGGCGGAAACAAGCCATTGATATTAATTAATCTGATAATCCTTTTTATTGTTTTCGGCGCATTATTAAAATACCAGTGGGAAGCACAAAGAAATTCATTTTATGCCAGCTTAATTATATTTTTAGGCGCTGTGTTTATTGAATTCGTTTATAGAAAGCTAAAAGGCAGAAAATTTATTCAAAAAGAAAAAGCATAGACTCACAACAAAGGCTCATAGCGCATGTTCCGCGTGGTTATAAACATGACAAGTTGAACGCTAAAATTGAATATATTCATACACAGAGAAATACGTTAAATATAAGCGGCACGCGCCATAGCTAAGCCGTAGTGTTCTTTTTAGCAGAAAAATTGACTCCCGCCTTAATGTATTAGGAAGGCGGCTCCCGCCTGTGAGGGAGAGGGGGAGGGCTAGAAAAATAGATCTATTCCGATTTATCCGGGTTAGGTAAAAGTCTCTTTTTTATTATCTTTAGTTTCTGTCCCGGTGTGGAACGCGGGATTCTTCTTTTTGCCGCGCCTTTAACCCCCTCTTTTGGTGGTTAAATCATAGCATTAAATATCAAGAATTATTCTAATTTTGACTGAACCGATACATATACGATTCATCAGTTGTAACGTTTGGCCTTTGAATAAGTACTTGTGTTTACAAATCGAAAAGTATAAATTCATATAAAGGGCAATACATTACATTGCTGGTTTTATGAAAAAAGCCATAAAGCATCCTTGGCTGAATAAATCCATAAAATATAGAGGAATTTAACATGAGAAAATGGCATTTTTTTTCTTTGCTAATCATCTTTTTTTTATTGAATCAACTTGGCGCAGGTGTGATTAAGGAAAGCAAATCTTCCGTAAGCTTTGGCGGTTTCGGCCAATTTACCACGCATACAAAGTCCAAAATCGATGGTCTGCAGAAGCGCGAAGACACTCAGAAAGATTTCAAAGGCGAAGGTTTCATGGCCGGCATGATGTCCAAAATGTTCGCAAAAACCGGCAATACCGGCGAGATAACCAAATTACAGGAAATGAAGATTTATAATTTGAATCATGCCGATAAACAGTATTATGTAACGCCCATCGAAAAAATGGATTGGCAGCGGATGAGTGATGAAGGCGGCCGTGAAAAGAACGCGTATAAAGAAGAAAATGAAGAAGAAAACAATATTAAAATTATTCGCAACGAGTTCAAAGTAACCGATACGGGGCAAACCAAAAAGATCAATCAGTTCAATTGTCGTAAATATGACATCATGTGGGTATCGGAATGGGAAAACACTGAAACCGGCGAAAGGGGCACAGACAGCCTGCATTCCATAGTATGGACGACAAAACTCAGTTCACAGTTGCAAAAAGCCTCAGCCGAAGAGATGAACTTCAATAAAAAGTATATGGAAAAAATCGGTATGCCTTTGGATGAAGTTCAGAATGAAATATTAGGCATGAGCTGGCTTTCCATGTACAAAAACATGAACCACGGACAGGGCGCCGAATACAAAACGGATGATGCGGCCGCTTTTAAAGAACTGCATAAAATCACAGGCTATCCTGTGGTGATAGACGGTAAATTCTATTTGAAGCGACCGAAAAAAGCGGGTGAAGTTCAGCAAAAAGAGGAGCCGGTTCCTTCTCTGAACGGACTATTTGGCGGATTAATGAAAAAAGCAATGAAGAAAAAAGCGGAACCGGCGCCCAAAACCGGCGCCAAAATGGCCTTTAGCTACTACACGGAAATTGTAGAATTTAAACCGGCAAGCGTACCGCCTAAGGCCTTTCAGGTTCCTGCCGGCTATACAAAAGTCGAGCATTAAAATTCCAAATAGCTCTTTTTTCGTGATTAATAGGCAAAAATTGAATTTTCAAAAGGGATCGGGCGGAATAGGCGCGATCCCTTTTTTGATATTTAAAACAGAAAATTGTGGGGAATAGAAATCAGGAATCATTCCCTTTGGCGCATGGACTTTTAAAGGAATCTCCGGTTATGTTTATTAGGCTCCGATATTTTCCGGAAGATCTATATTTTAATAGGCGCTATCCCCGGGCATTATTTTTAGGAGGAGAATGAGCCATGGCCGAACTCAAAGGCAAACGCATTTTAATGTTTGTTGAGGATTTATATGAGGATCTGGAACTCTGGTATCCAAAAATCCGCCTGACGGAAGCCGGAGCGGAAGTGGCGGTAGCTGCGCCGCAAAAAGGCAAAGTGTATCGCGGTAAAAACGGCTACCCGTTTAAGGCAGATACGACCATCGCCGAAGTACAGTCCAAAGATTTCGACGGTTTAGTGCTCTCCGGCGGATTTGCCCCGGATAAACTGCGCCGCGATTCCAAAGTAAAAGAAATTACCAGAGAGATGCACGAAGCGGGCAAGCTCATTGCCCATATTTGTCACGGCGGCTGGATTGCCATATCGGCGGGTATCATGAAAGGTTACACCTGCACATCCACGCCGGGCATCAGAGACGATTTGACCAACGCCGGCGCTACCTGGGTCGATCAGCCGGTGGTGGTGGATCGAAATATGGTTTCCAGCCGCCGCCCGGATGATTTGCCGCAATTTTGCCGGGCGATTATTGAGAAATTGACGTAAACTATTTCGCCGCCAAAACCGCCTCTATTTCTTTTAGCTCCTCATCGGAAAAAGTTCGGTTTTGCAGGGCTTGAACGCCCTCTTCAATCTGACGGACGGTGCTGGCGCCGATTAAAGCAGATGTAACCTGCGGTAAGCGCAGTGTCCAGGCAATGGCCATCTGGGCCAGACTTTGACCACGCTTTTCTGCCAGCATGTTTAATCGTTTTATTTTTGCTAAAAGCGTTTTTGTAATCTGCTGCGGTTTTAAAAAACCATGAGCTTTGGCCGCTCTGGAATCCGGCGGGATACCCTTCAGGTAACGGCTGGTTAGCAGTCCCTGCGCCAGCGGCGAAAACACGATGCAGCCGATGCCTTCATTTTCGAGGGTCCCGGTCAAGTCCCGTTCAATCCAGCGATCCAGCATATTGTATTTAGGCTGATGAATGAGCAGCGGCGTGCCCAGTTTTATCATGAGTTTAGCCGCCTGACGCGTTTGTTCGGCATTGTAGGACGAGATGCCCGCATACAAAGCTTTTCCGCTGCGTACGATATAATCCAAAGCGCCCATGGTTTCGCTTAGCGGTGTTTTGGGGTCCGGGCGATGGTGATAAAAAATATCCACATAATCAATTCCCAGCCGTTTGAGACTTTGATCCAGACTGGCCAGCAGATATTTGCGCGAGCCGAAGTTGCCGTATGGTCCGGGCCACATGTCCCAGCCCGCTTTGGTGGAGATGATTAGCTCGTCGCGGTATTCTTTCAAATCTTCTTTTAAGATCTTGCCGAAATTGCGTTCTGCAGATCCGGCAGGCGGACCGTAATTATTGGCCAAATCAAAATGGGTGACGCCTGAATCAAAGGCGGTTACGATCATTTTACGGGCCACGGTAAAATCATCCACATCGCCGAAGTTGTGCCATAATCCCAGCGAGACGGGCGGCAGCAACAGACCGCTGCGCCCGCAACGGTTGTATAGCATATGCTCATAACGGCCGGGATTTGCTTTGTAACTCATCGTTTTCCTTTCTTAAAAAAATAACTACTCCGGCGGGATGCGGCTGAAATACATCAGAATATACAACGATAGTCCAACCACGCCGATGAAATATACAATAAAGATCAGCCAGAACTCGCCGCCCAGCGCCGGCCCGGGTTTTAGATTAGCCATAATGGTCAAATGCAGCATCAATAAAAGAAAGATGGCCGTACTCAGGTTGATAAGATTCATATATTTTCTGATTAGCCGAAACGTATGGTCGCGCCGTTCTTTGGCAAACCAGTAATCTTTATTGGGCAGATTAAACAGCGCGACGGGCATTTTATCCAGCCAAACAGTGATGCCGCCCAGAATGCCCATGACGACAACCAAAACGCCAACCCACAGCAGGAAAAAAGTACTTTTATCGCTCAAGCCGTTGGGCTTTCCGGAAGCGTCAAAATGTGTGGCCATCTTTTGCGGCAGCAAAGGATAGTAGTAATACACTTCGCCGATGACGACGGCGATTAAAACAAATACAATCAGTTTCAGCAGGGTTTTACTTTGCATGGTTTTCGCGCCGTGTTTAACTGTGGTCCTAAATTAACATGGATACAAGAGAATATGAAATTTTATTTTTTGACGTTTGAATTTATCGCCAATCCGCAAAATAATTCTTCTTCCCAGACAACACCCGGCCAGTTTAAAGCCATCTTTATCTCGACGATTTTTGGAATTCCAAAACTGCCGGTATGCTATTCTCAAGGCGAATTCATATAGAATTTTTTAAAGAAAAATATAGGCTATTTAGCATAATTTCCATGACTGGTTTTTTAACTTTTATGCGTCAAAGCGAACAAAACCGGCAGTACAAATAAAATAAATATGAATGAACTAAGCATACCGCTTAATCCGGTTAAAGCCAGCGTATACCATAAATCATTTGCCTTATTCGCAGATAAAATGAGCATGGGCAAAAATCCAAGAACCGTTGTAAAGGTGGTCAGAAAGATAGGTTTTAAATGGCGGACGCTTCCTTTAATAACAGCGTCAATGGCAGAATGGCCATCTTGTTTGAGATATTTTAGTTTACTGACTAAAATGATAGAATTATTAACAACAATGCCGCTGATGAATAAAACGCCCATGTATGCCGAACGATTAAAAATAGTATCCGTTAAATAAAAAACTAAAAAAATGCCTACTAATCCGGCGGGAATGGTTAAAAAAATCAGAAACGGATCGCCAAACGATTCGTATAAAGCTGCCGTAACCATATAGATAAATAGCAACCCGAGAAAGATTATAAATATTAAATTACTCTCTTCGTTTTCACCCCACGTCCAGTGCACGGGTTTTACGCTATACCCTATAGGCGGTTTGAAATTTTTTAAGGTTTTTTCTAAATATTTTGCTCCGAAACGGTAGGGGCCAAGAAAATCAAAGCTGACCATACGCAGATATTCCTGATTCTCGCGGCGAATCTCCGGGAGGACGCGCCGTTTCCGTATTTTTGCAAATTGGCCTAACCTAAATGGCGGTTTTCCAGGGGATTGAAACCACATCCCTTTAAGAGCGTCCAATTGAAGACCGCGAAAATCGGACGATTTAATGGCCATGAATTTTTCCTCGTTGCCCAGCCTGATATGCTCTCCGCTTAATGTTTCGGATGTATATAATTTGAGAAGAGAAATCACATCCGAAGGCGTTAAGCCGCAGGAGGCTAAAGCAAGCCGGTTCATCTTCATTTCCAGATAAGACAACGCTTCCATACTGTAACCTAACGGCGTATTAATATCCACATCGCGAACGCGTCTATTCTTTTCCAGCCGGTTTTTTAATTTTATGGCCAATTTCTTTAATTCCATAAAATTATAGCCGGTCAGTTTAATTCTGAAAGGAGAAAAATTGCCGGCATAGCCGCTGGAATAGGGGTCCCCGAATCCGGAAACGCTAATGGCGGCGCCGCCAACTTTTACCGCTCGTTGGATTAATTTTTCTTTTAAGTAATAAGGAACGTAGGAAGTAATATTCTCTTTGGGAAAGTCAATACGCATATAGGCCGCCGACGGGCTAATGGTAGTTTCTACTTTACCAATGCCTTGCTGTGCAAGGGCAATTTTTTCAAAATCTAAAATAATCTTTTCGCTTAATCCCAGGTCGCTGCCCTGCGGCATATTAATGTAAACGAAAAGATAATCGCCTCCTCGCCAATTCCATGGCTCGCCGCGTTCCACATACTTAAAAAACAAATAGGCGGCTCCGCCTAGTATCGGGTCGCTGTAGGTGCGGAAGCTATGATAGATTTCGCTGCCAATTGTATGATTATAGGCTGTTATCAAATAATCCGTAATCATAGGCGCGTCTTTGTTTTTATCTATTGAATCCGGCAAAAGCCACAAAGGGAAGCCGAAGGACCATAACGCAAAGAAAACAACCATTTTTTTATGGCGCAACGCTTTAGTTAAAATGAGTTGATAAATATGCTCAACTTTCTTAAAAAAACGATTATCACGGGAAGCCGGCTTTATTCTTTTTTGAAGATGACTGTAAGAGGAAGGAATAAATAAATACGCAAAAGCTACCGACGCTAATAAAGCGGCGGCTACAACAACGCCGAAGGGGATATAATATAAGCGCAATTTTTCCGAAAGAAAAATAAAGGGCAGCAATGCGGCCAGAGTGGTAAGCGTAGAAGCAAAAATAGGGAAAAGTATCTTTAATGATTCCGAAACAATTTTTTGCGGCTTGCCAGACATTTCGATAGCGTCAAAAACAAGAATGGAATTATCCACCATGAAACCAAACCCCAGCGCCAAACCGGCCAGAGTAAGCAAGTTAACCGAATAGCCGAGAAATTTAATAAAAATAAATACCGTAAATACGGAAAGCATAATGCTTAAAATAATTGTCAAAGAATAGGAGAAGCGTTTTAGAACAATAAGCAAAAGTAAAAAAATGGCCGCCAAGGCAAAGAATGTGCGCCAAAGCAAATCTTTAATGGCCGCTCGGATTTGTTCGCTGGCGTCGTCAACCAGCATTAATTGGTTGCCTGGCGGCAATTGCTTTTCGATGTTTCCGATAGCTTCATAAACGCGGTCGGCCACGCTGATGGTATTGGCGCCGCTTTCTTTTTCGATGGAAATTAGTACGGTGTGTTTGCCGTTAATCCGCTTTTTATAGCGCAATTTGCGATAGCCCTGCCTAACGTCGGCAATATCTGCGAGTTTAATTGTCCGGTTCGGCGAGATTTTAAAAAGAATATTTTTTAGATCGTTAATATTCTGAAAGCGGAAATCTACGCTTAGCGGTAATATGGCAAAGCCGGGTTTCAAATCGCCCACATGGATTTTACGGCCGGTTAATTTTTTACGGACTTTGTTTAGGGATACGCCGTAACGACGCATTCTATCCAGATTCAATAAAACTTCCACTTGCGGGGTGCGCAATCCGAAAACATGAACAGCGGCTACGCCGGGAACGTTTAACAGGGGACGGCGGATTTTTTCTTGCGCAAGATGGTACAGTTCTTTTTCGGGCAACTTGGTTAATAAACGGTAACTGAGAAAAATTTCCTGTTTGAATTCTTCGGGAATATATTTTTGTACGGAGGGGCGAAATGCGCCCTTAGGAAGCCAAGTTTTATAATCGCTTAAAATTTCGTTGATGCGGAAAAGATTAAAAGCCATATCCGCACGACGATCAAAATGTAATGTAACCAGCGAATAATTATTTTTGGAAACGGATTCAATTTTTCGAATATCGGCCAGTTCTTGCATACGGCTTTCAATAGGGGCGCTGACCAAGGCTTCAATCATTTCCGGCGAACTGTCCGGGGAATAGACGCGAATCGTAACCTGAGGAAAATCCACGTCCGGTGAAAGCTCCAACGGAATATTATATAAGGAAACAGCGCCTATAAAAATAATAATGCTTGTAAAAATTACAAGAGAGACCGGGCGCTGCAGCCACCATTCTAAAAATTGACGCATGGTTAATATTTCTTCCGTCCGAGTAATTTTTTATACAATACAGGCAAAACAAAAAGCGTGAGTATGGTAGCCACACTCTCGCCGCCGATGATCGAAACAGCCATCGGTTGCTGCAAATCGGCTCCGGGGCCGACGCCTAACGCTAAAGGTAAAAGCCCGAAAACCGTGGTTACGGTAGTCATCAGGATGGGCCGGAGGCGCATCTTTCCGGCATAGCGGATGGCCTGAGTCACGTCCATCCCGCTGCGATGGGCGCGGCGGATAAAATCGATTTTTAAAATACCGTCGTTAACCACAATGCCTACGATAACCACCAGACCTATTACGGACATAATATTAATAGACATACCGGAAATCAGCAAAGCGGGGATGACGCCGATTAACGAGAGAGGCACCGTAAATATAATGATAAGCGGAGCGACGAAGGATTCGAATTGGGCGGCTAAAATAAGATACACTAAAAGCACAGCCATAATAAAAGCAAAATACAGATGTTTGATGGAGCGGCGGCTTTCCAGCCATTCGCCGCCTAAAGAAACGCTGTAACCGGCGGGCAAAGAAATTCCGGAAATTATTTGTCTGACGTTTTGAGCCAGGCCGGAAAGAGATTGCGCCCGCAAATCCAGACGAAAGGCGCGCGTCTGATCTTTATGTTCGATATAACTCAGTTCATTAACGCGGTTAACGTTAACAAAATTGCTTAGGGGATAGCCCTTTACGCGCACATTGAGTAAAGCGCTTAAATTCCGGCGATAATTTTTATTCCCTTTTAACACAATATCTATACGTCGATCAAAATCACGCAATTGGGTGGCGAGGAGACCATGAACCGTATTTTTTAAAGCTTCGGCAATTTGTTTGGCAGTGAGATCATGCAGCGCTAAACGTTGGCGGTTCACGCTTAACGAAATAGCGGGATAGCGTTCAAAATAATTTGAACCGTAAATGGCCTTAGGATAAAGAAGTGAAATTTTTTTGGAAATGATTTCGGCCAAAGAATCCAATATAGAGAGGGACGGACCGCTGATATAAACGGATAGAGGAGCCGTTTTCCCCCCTAATAATCCGCTTAGAGCCGGCTCTGTTTTTCTATAATCAATCTGTAAGTTTTCTTTTGTTGAATTTTTATTAGCAAATTCTTTTAAAAACTGTTCGCTGGGAACCTCATGTTTTAACGTTACGTAAATATATGAGCGATTTAATTTTCTATCGTCCGGCTGTAAGAACAGACCTTGTTTTTTGCCCATTTCCGAATAGTATGTATCTACCTGTCGCTCGTTTTTTAACAGCCTTTCACTGTTTTGAACATGGTTATTAATAAAATCCAGGGACACACCGGGCGGATAATTGGCGTTTATCTCCACGGCGTGTTGATCGGTTTCCGGTAACAGACGGCGATCGGGGAAATACGACAGCGCTAAAGAAAGCAATAAAATGAAAAAGATGATCATTAAAAAAACATTTTCGTGTTTAAGGACCAAATTCATCACACGCTCATAGCACGATATAAGTTTATTATTTAACGGCGAAACTTTAATTATATCCGCTGAAATTTTTCTTCTTTTTTCCATAAAAATATAAACAACCGGCAATAAGGTGAGGCTGACCGCCAGCGAAGCCAGCAAAGCATAGGAAACGGTCTTTGCTTCTTCGGTAAAAACGGCAGCCGAAAGGTCTTTTAGAAAGATAATGGGAATGAAGACGGCAATGGTGGTTAAAGTGGAGGCTGTAATCGGCATAGCTACCTCCGCGGCGCCTAAAGCCGCGGAATCGAAAGCGTCCTTTCCCGTTTCGCGGTAACGATGAATATTTTCCAAAACCACAATGGAATTATCCACCAACATGCCGCCGCCCAAGGCCAGACCGGCTAATGAAATAATATTCAGGCCGATCCCCGAAAAGTTCATCCAAAGAAAAGCGGCAATTATAGAAACCGGAATGGATACTGAAATAATTAAAGGGGCGCGCCAGTTGGATAAGAATAAAAACAAGGCGGCGACAGCCAAAAAAGCGCCGGCAAGAATGGCGTACAACACGTTGTTTAGGGTGGATTTGATAAAACGCGCCTGAGAATAAACGGCGTCGATATGTACGTTGTTATAATTTTTTTGCAGATCGCTTAAAACCTTTTTTATCTGTTTGCTTATTTTCAGAGCATTGGATCCGCTTTCTTTATACACGTCCACGGCAATACAGGGTTTGCCGTTAATACGCGTGAGCGATTGGGGTTCTTTAAAACTGTCTTCAATTTTAGCCAATTTATTCAAGGGTACAAAAGAAGAGCCGTTTTTGCGAAAAACGGGCGTTTGACCAATATCTTCCACGGATAATAATTCACTGCGAATCCGCAAAGCCAGACGAAAATTGCCCTTTTTGATACTGCCGCCGCTAACCAACAGATTATTATTTTTAAGGGCTGTTTTCAGATCGGAAGTTGTAAAACCCTGTTCGGACAGAATATTCGGATTGACGCGTACTTTTATTTCCCGTTCCGGCGCGCCCATTATAGCGGCTTCGGCAACGCCGGAAATTTGTTCCAGCCTTTTTTTGATTACATATTCGGCAAAACGTTTTAATTGTGGTAAAGACGCCCCGCTTAAGGCTAAAGTGGTTACCGGCCGGTTTTGCGGGTTACGCAAATTAACCACCGGTCTTCGCGCCCCTTCCGGGAAATAGCTGTATACGCGGTCGGCCTGTTGACGAATATTGAGCGCCGCGTATTTCATATCCGTGCCCCAGGCTAGTTTTACAGTGATTAAAGCTTCATCCGGCATGGAGCGCGATAACACTTCGGTAACTCCGTTTACGGAGCCGAGGGCTTCTTCCAATGGACGCGCGACTCCCTGTTCCACTTCTTCGGGAGTTCCGCCGGGATAGACAGCATGAACCGTAATTTGCGGAAAATCCAGCGGCGGCAAAAGAGAAATATCAAATTCATTTATGGAGATAACGCCTAAAATGATAATCCCCAAATAAAACATAAAAACCGAAACCGGGCGGCGAAGGATTGCGCTAATCAGATTATACATAAATGATTAACCTTCTCTTCTGGATGCAGGATACAGGATGCAGGATGCTGGATTCATTTGGGGCTCCGGTGGTTTTTTAAGACTGAATTGTGGAAGCGGTTTATTTTTTTGCTGAGTTTTGTATATTCTGCAATAAAATATTCAAATAATCCCTTATCCTTCAAAGAACCGGTTTCATAAAGAAAATCGAGATGCATAATAGTTTCATCGCATTCTCCCCAGGCAATTATTATGTAGTGCAGGAATTCATTTTTATAATTTCTGCGGGCAAAGCCTTCGACGATGTTTGCGGCAATAGATTTTGAAGAACGCCGTATTTGTCCGCCCTCCTCGTATAGTTCATGTTTTGGCAGCTGCATAGTCATGTGATGAATTTCAACCGCCAGTTTTTTTGCCAGTTGAAATATTTCCAATTCCCGATAGGACTGGTAATCAGACATTTTAACAGCTTCTCACTAATTAATTGCCATGGAGCTTCAAAGAGATACAGGATGCAGGATACTGGATGCAAGATATAGGATACATCCTGCATCAACCTTTTTATCTTGCATCCTGTATCCTGCATCAATCTTTTTATCCTGCATCCTGCATCATTCTTTAACCCTCACCCGCGCCCCGTGCGCCAAAGTAAACTGGCCGTCGGTAATCACAGGCTCGCCGGCCTTTAAATGGAATTCGGAATCAAGTACTTGCACGTATTTATCGTTGCTCTCTCCGGGCGTAATATAGCACCAGTTGGCTACCGAATCGCGCACTACAAAAACCAAAAAGCGTCCGTCGCGTTCCAGCACGGCTTTTTTGGGCACGAGCAAAGATTCTTTTTCAAGGCTTGTGTGAATTTTGACAGCAGCGCTCATGCCCGGGGCAATTCCTTTGCTGTGATTATTTAACTGAACCGTTACGCGCAGGGTGCGGCGCTCTTCGTCCAGAGCGGCGTTCTTGGAAAACACCTTTCCCATGAAAACTTTTCCGGGCAAAGCGGAAAAAGAAACGTCGCAAACATTGCCTGTTTTTATAAAAGGCGCTTCGCTCTCTAATACTTCGACCCTGAGTTTTATTTTGGAAAGATCATACAGCCGGCAAACCGGCTGGCCTGCCGTAACGTATGCGCCTTGTTTAACTTCAATGTTTCCGACTGCGGCGTCGTACGGCGCATAAAAAAGGGTTTTTTGATAGTCCAGCATGGCGCGGCGATAGGCGGTGTACGCCTTACTCAGTCCGCTGTAAGCCATTAACGTTTGCGTCCGCTGCCGGCCGCTGAGGATGTTTTTGGCCAGGGAGTCCAGCGGTAAAAAGAAATTTATATTGGTTTGAACGGGCCGGCTCTTTAAGAGCTCAAGCGCGTTTTGCCGTCCGCCGCTTTTGGCCGCGAATTCGGCGATGGCCTTGGCCAGGGCTGATTTGCTTTCCGCCAGAGCAATCTTTTGGCGCTCATTTTCCAGCATGGCAACCAGCGCTCCTTTTTTTACGCTTTGCCCTTCTTTTAGCGGCATTTTAACTAAGTAGCCGCTTTGCAAAAAGATGACCGGGGTTGTGCGCAGGGCTTCGGCGCGGCCCTGAGTGTTAATGAATTTTTGCAGCCGTCCCTTAAAAGCCAAAGCGGTTTTAACTACAACCGGATTTTTAGGGATTTTATTATCTTTGACCCGAGATGATGTTTCGACATTGTTTTGGGAACAACTTGAAAATAGAAGAATAACAAAAATAAAAAATATATTAAAAAAGAAGTGCTTTTTCATAATACAATACTACTTATTTTTAGTGCCTATAGTTAAATAAAAAGCGCAATTTAAATTATTTTAAATTTACAAAATTCATATTTTGTTTACTAATATAATTAAGTATTGCACTAGATTCCATTAATTGATGAGTATAACCATATTCTAATATATTTCCATTATCTAACAAAATAATTTT